>NZ_JBQEKA010000012.1:0-60518 GCF_052103615.1 Kerstersia sp.
GTTCGATGACACGAACCTCGTGCCCCCATGCCGTCAATAAGGCGCACATGACAGTCCAGGTACGCACCACGCCATTGACCTGAGGATGCCAAGCATCGGTCACCAGCAGAATTTTCATGTCGGCACGCGGCAGTTGAAAATGCCCTCATTGGGCCAGATCCGCATGACAACCACAATACATTGCAGCCAGGCAACAAAAAACGGGGGATTGCGCTGGGCAATCCCCCGTTTTCATTCACGCGGCAAGGCTTCAGCCCCGGCGCAGCAGCGCTGCGCGGTCCGTCGCTTCCCAGGTGAACTCCGGCTCGGGGCGGCCGAAGTGGCCATAGGCCGCCGTCTTGGAATAGATGGGGCGCAGCAGGTCCAGCATATTGACGATCCCGCGCGGACGCAGGTCGAAATGCTCGCGCACCAGTTTCGCGATTTCCTCGTCGGGGATCACGCCCGTGCCTTCGGTGTAGATCGTGATATTGATAGGTTCGGCCACCCCAATGGCGTAGCTCAGCTGTACCTGGCACTGGCGCGCCAGGCCGGATGCCACGACGTTCTTGGCGACATAGCGGGCAGCGTAGGCAGCCGAACGGTCCACCTTGGAAGGATCCTTGCCAGAGAACGCGCCACCGCCGTGCGGGCATGCGCCGCCATAGGTATCGACAATGATCTTGCGTCCCGTCAGGCCGCAATCCCCTTGCGGCCCGCCAATGACAAAGCGGCCGGTGGGATTCACCAGGAAACGAGTCTTGGAAGTGAGCAAGCCATCCGCGAAGCACGGGCGGATGATCTCTTCGATCACGGCTTCCTTGATGGCATCTTGCGAAATTTCGGGCGCGTGCTGGGTGGACAGCACCACGGTATCGACTTCCGCCGGTTTGCCGTCCACATAGCGGAAGGTCACCTGAGACTTGGCATCCGGGCGCAGCCACGGCAGGCGGCCGTCCTTGCGCAACTCACTCTGGCGCTGAACCAGGCGGTGCGCATACCAGATAGGCGCCGGCATCAGATCCGGGGTTTCGTCGCATGCATAGCCGAACATCAGGCCTTGATCACCAGCGCCCTGGTTCAGATAATCTTCACTGGAGCGGTCCACGCCCTGCGCGATATCAGGCGATTGCTTGTCGTAGGCAACCAGAACCGCACAACCCTTGTAGTCGATGCCGTAATCGGTATTGTCATAGCCGATGCGGCGTATCGTATCGCGCGCTACCTGGATGTAATCGACATTGGCCGTGGTGGAAATCTCGCCGGCCAGCAGTACCAGACCCGTATTGCACAGCGTCTCGGCTGCGACCCGGGCATTGGGATCCTGCTCGAAAATAGCATCCAGCACCGCATCGGAGATCTGGTCGGCAACCTTGTCAGGATGCCCTTCGGATACGGACTCGGAGGTGAAAAGGAAGGAGTTCTGCACCACGATTATGTCCTTTATAGACCCGCATGGGCCGGCTCTCAGATGAAACGAGGCGTTGCACCCCCAGGAGCCGGCATGACAGGACGGAATCGGGCGCGACGCTTTAGCGGTAAGACCACAGCCGGATAAACCGGCGCCGCCCCGCAAGTTGTCGGTTAACACGGCGGCATTTGTCATTCTAAGCGAAAATGCAACGATAATCTCAAATAAACCCTGTTGCCGACGCGCACTTTCGTCCTGTTTCCGTCCCGAACTATGCTGCTGCTCCTGCTCCGACTGCTTGCCCGCCTGCCCTTGCCGGCCTTGCATATGCTAGGCCGCGCCGCTGGCCGCCTGATTTATGCCTTCCCCGGCAAATACCGGGAACGGCTGCGCGCCAATACCGCCCAGGCCGGCTATGACGACCCGGCTTTCGCCCGCCGTGCCGCCGCCCAGATCGGCGCCATGATCCTCGAAACCCCGCGTATCTGGTTTCGCAATGACACCAGCCTGAAGCAGGTCGTGTGCGACGATGCATCCATTGTCGATGACGCCCACCAGGAAGGGCGCGCCTTGATGATGCTGACTCCCCACCTGGGGTCCTTCGAGATCACGGCGCGCTACTTCGCCCGCAAACGGCCTATCACCGTGATGTTCCGCCCCCCGCGCAAGCCCTGGCTGGCCCCGGCCATGGAAGCGGCGCGCAATACCTCCGGCGTGTCCACGGTGCCAGCCACCAGCCAGGGCGTGCGCGCATTTGTCCGCACCCTGCGCGATAAGGAAACCGTGGGCATGCTGCCCGACCAAGCCCCCAGCCAAGGAGAAGGCGTCTGGGCACCCTTCTTCGGCCGCCTGGCCTATACCGTGACCCTGCCGGGCAAGCTTGCCCGCAACAGCAATGCCATCGTGATCCTGACGGCCGCCGAGCGTCTGCCTGGCGGCAAGGGCTGGCGCATTCACCATGCTCGCGTGCCCGAGCCCTTGCCGGAATCGGCAGAAGCTCAGGCAGCGCTGATCAATCAAGAAATGGAAAAGCTCATCCGGCGCTTTCCGGAGCAATACCTGTGGGGCTACAACCGCTATAAAGTGCCGCGGGGCGCGCCGCCCCCGGAAGCCTCCGCCGCCGATGCCAGCGCCTGAGCCTGCCGCCCCTAGCCGTCGGCGCCTTAGCCTGTACCGCCCCACCCGCCGCCCCGTCCTGCCCGCGCAGGCTTGGCGGCCCTTGCCCCGCACATCATGGATCGTCCCTCGCTGAAAACCCGCCTCCTGCGCCGTCTGTTTTCCTGGTTCGGCCAGATGCGCCCGAGCACCCGCCTGCGCCTGGGCAAAACACTGGGCTGGCTGTCCTACAAACTGGTCAAACCGCGCGCCCGCGTGGCTCGGCGCAATATCGAACTCTGCTTTCCCGAACTGTCCGCCAGCGAACGGGAAACGCTGCTGCGCCAGCACTTCCGCGCGCTGGCGCAATCCGTGCTGGACCGCGGCGTCCTGTGGTTCGGTACGCCAGAAGCCGTCCGCGCCATGGTGCGGGTCGTAGGCTTTGAACACTTGCAGCATTACCTGGATATCGGCCAGCCTACTTTGCTGCTGGCCCCGCACTTCATCGGCCTGGACGCTGCCGCTTCGCGCATGACCATGGATGTGCCCAGTTCGGCCACTATGTATTCCACGCAGAGTGACCCGGAAATCGACGCCCTGATACGGGAAGGGCGCACCCGCTTCAATGATGTCCAGCTGGTCAGCCGCCGCGACGGCATCCGCACCTTGCTCAAACATGTCCGTGACGGACGGCCGATCTACTACCTGCCCGATATGGATTTCGGCAGCCGGGGTTCCGTCTTCGCGCCCTTCTTCGGCCACCCTGCGGCAACCCTGACCTCCACGGCTCAGATTGCCGGCAAATGGTCACTGCCCGTGCTGCCCATTCTGTCTGTTTGGCATCCGGAAGACGGCACCTATACCGTGCATGTGCTGCCCCCGCTGGATGACTTTCCTGGCACCGAAGGCCCGGAAGCCGCCACGACGCGGCTCAACCAGCTCATCGAGGGCTGGGTGCGCGACTGCCCCAGCCAATACTACTGGGTGCATCGTCGTTTCAAAACCACGCCGCCCGGCATGACGGGCCGTTATTGAAGCGCGCGCCAGGCCTGACGCTGTCATGCAACGGGAAAATGCCACAATGGGAGCAGAACGTGCGGGCAGGCATTCCTGCCCGGGCCTCACCGGAGAGAAGAAAGGTTCATGAGCAAGCTCTGGAAATTCAGCAAAATGCATGGCGCCGGCAACGACTTCGTCGTCCTTGATGGCGTCCGCGCTGCCCTGGACATCACGCCCTCGCGCATCCGCGCCCTGGCCAACCGCCATATGGGCATAGGCGCCGACCAGGTGCTGGTGGTCGAAGCCGCCAGCCGCGCCGATGCCGACTTCCGCTACCGCATCTTCAATGCCGATGGCGGCGAAGTGGAGCACTGCGGCAACGGTGCCCGCTGTTTTGTCCGCTATGTGCACGAACACGGCCTGTCCACCCGCAATCCCATCCGGGCAGAAATCGGCACCGGTGTCATTCTGCTCGAAGAGGGCAGCGACGGCGAAGTGACGGTCAATATGGGCGCCACCTCCTTTCTGCCCGGCAGCCTGCCCTTTGACGCCAGCGGGCTGAAAACACGCCAGGTCGGCGCGGATACGCAATGGCAGCTGGCCCTGTCCGGCGCCCCCGGACTGACGGATGCCTGGCGCCAGACCTGGCTCTCGGTCGTCAGCATTTCCAATCCCCATGCCGTCTTGCGTGTGGATGACGCCGAAACCGCGCCGGTCGCGCAGCTCGGGCCGCTGCTGGAAAGCCACCCGCGCTTCGCGCGCCGGGTGAATGTCGGTTTCCTGCAAATCCTCGGCCCCCATGACGCCAGGCTGCGTGTCTATGAACGCGGCGCGGGCGAAACCCTGGCCTGCGGTTCGGGCGCGTGCGCCGCTGCCGTGACAGGTATCCGGCAGGGTGAACTGATCTCGCCAGTACGCGTCCAGACACGCGGCGGCACGCTCACCATTGCCTGGGACGGCCAGCAACTGCGTATGACCGGGCCTGCGGTGACGGTCTATCATGGGGAAATCGACATCGACCGGCTGGTCAGCCAGCAACGGCCCATCCATTTCTGAATCCGGTTCATTTTGCAGGAATGCCAGACGCCATGTCTTCCGACTCCCTCAACGCCGCCGACATCGCCCATTTCCTGGCGTGTCACCCGGATTTCCTGACCGAACGCGCCGATCTGTTCAGCACTATCACGGTGCCCCATCCCCGTTTGCCGCATGTGATACCGCTGGGTGAACGCCAGAACCTGGTCCTGCGTGAACGCTTGCAGGCCCAGGAGCTTGCCCTTAACGAACTGCGCCACCAAGCCGCCCGCAATGAACACATCAGCGCCCAGCTGCACGCCTGGCTGGCGAGCCTGCTGGCTGAACCCGATGCCAGGCAACTGGGGCCGCGCTTTGTGCAGGGGCTGGCGCGGGAATTCAATCTGCAAAGCGTCACGCTGCTGGCCTGGCAGCCTCAGCTGCATGTCATTGCCGGGCCGGGCGGCGTGAACTGCAGCAGCGAACCCATGCTGGACGACAATCTGCTGCAAGCCTTGCGCCAATACACTGCGGCCCAATCCCGCCCGACCTGTTGCGCGACCAGCACGGCCAATCAGGCGTTGGCACCCTTGCTAGCCGCGCTGTCAGGCGAGGCAGCGCCGCCTGCCGGTTCCCTGGCCGTCGTCCCGCTGCATGCGCTGCACCAGCATGACGACGGCAGCACTGAAGAAGCGGCCCTCACGACCGGCCTGCTGATCCTCGCCGACAACAGCCGCGATCGCTATGTGCCCAACATGGATACGCTTTTTCTGGAGCGTATTGCGCAACTGGCCGGCGCCACGCTGAGCCGCCTGGACGCCGCCCTGGCTCGGCCAGACCCCGCTACCGGCCCGCTGCCGCATGACTGAAGCCGCGGCCTCTGGCGCCCGCCCAGCCCCGCCCCTGCCCGCCCCCATGCAGCAGTGGCTGCATCACCTGGAACATCAGCGCCGCTACGCGCCGCCCACACTGGCGGCCTATCGTATCGACCTGGTGCGGCTGGCGGGCTGCCTGGATGGCCTGTCGCCTGAGCAAGTGACCCACGGCCATCTGCGCCAATACCTGGCGCGCATGCACGGCCAAGGCATGCAGCCGCGCGCGCTGGCGCGCATGCTGGCAGCCTGGCGCGGTTTTTACCGCTGGTGGGCGCCACAAGCCGGCATGCCCGGCAACCCGGCGGCCGACCTGCGCGCCCCAAAAGCGCCACGCGGGCTGCCCAAGGCCTTATCGGTGGAGCAGGCGCAGGGCCTGATGAACCATGCCGCCGCCCGGGCCGGCCACGATACCGCGGCCACACGCGACCATGCCATGGCCGAACTATTTTATTCCAGCGGCCTGCGTCTATCGGAACTGGTCGCGCTGGATCTGCGTTATGCCGACGAAGACGGCTATCGCTCCCAGGCCTGGATAGATCTGGACGAAAACGAGGCACACCTGCTGGGCAAAGGCGGCAAGCGCCGCATCGTGCCCGTCGGTTCGCATGCCCGCCTGGCCCTGCAAGCCTGGCTGGCGGCGCGGCCGGCGCTGGCGCCGGCACAAGCGCTGGCCGCGGACCGCCATGCTTTGTTTCTCGGCGCGCGCGGACGCCGGATTGCGCCACGCATGATCCAGAAACAACTGGCACAGCTGGCCATCACCGCCGGTCTGCCCACGCATCTGCACCCGCACATGCTGCGCCACAGTTTTGCCAGCCATGTGCTGCAATCCGCGCAAGACCTGCGCGCGGTGCAGGAAATGCTGGGCCACGCCAATATTTCCACCACGCAAATCTATACCCGCCTGGACTTCCAGCACCTGGCCAAAGTTTACGATCAGACCCACCCGCGCGCGCGCCGCCGGGAAGACTGACTCAGTGCCAGCCAGAAGGAGTCAAGCTGGCGGTCTGCGCCCGCCACCGGCCATTTTGTCTTGTTGTTGCCGAGTTGTTGTCTGACGGTTGTTTGCCTACTGACCGCTCAAGCGGTATTCACGCGGCGACATGCCGAACTGCTTGCGGAAGGCGCGGCTGAAATGCGCGGCATCATTGAAGCCGCAGGCAAAAGCAATATCCGTAATGGAACGACTATCCGTCAGTAGGCTGCGCAGTTCAGCCGCCGCCTGCTGCAAACGGGCGCGCTGGATATAGCGGCATACGCTATCGCCGGTTTCTTCAAACAGGCGGTAAAGCTGCCGCACCGACACACCCATCCGGTCGGCAATCCGCACGGGCGACAGCAAAGGGTCGGCCAGCGACTGTTCAATCAGACTGCGCGCCATGGCCAGCAGGCTGGCGCCGGTGCGCCCCCGTTGCGCGCCAGGCAGCGCGCTCTCGCCCGCTGGCAGGGAATCGGCCCAATCTCCGGCCGGGCGCCCGGCCCCCTGCCGCAATGATTGCGCCAGCAAAGACAGCAAGGCTTCCTGCATGGCCGCGCCATCGCCAGCCACGGCGCAATCGCCAATATCGCCCGCGCAAATCTGTTCGACCAGGATGCGCGCCAGGCGGCTGCTGGAACTGAAGCGGCCGATGCGGCACAGCTGATTGAGCTTTTCCGGCAGCAGGCGCGCCACTTTGCCCCGGTCCAGATGAACCGATGCATGCTCCATCAGGCCTTTGGGCACGATTTCACACCCCTGCACCGCGTCCATGAGCACCATATCGCCAGGCAGCAACTCCATGGTCAGGCCCTTCTGGCGCAACAAGGAACTGCCCTGGCGCTGCACCACCAGGAAACAATGGCTGTCATCCACGGAATCCTGGGCAGCCGCCATCTGGCGGCAGACAATCCGGCCTGCATTGGTACGGATGCGCGTCAGGCCCAGGCCGTCGATATCCTGCTGCTGGATGCTGCCTATGAAAATGCCCTGGTCTGCCGCCAGGCTGGCCTCAAACTGGCCGCACGCCTGCCGCAGCAGCTCGTTCCAGCGTTTCAGATCATGGGCAACAGGGATCATTTCCATAGCACGGCACCTTTGCTTTCATGCATGCGGCCCACCGATATCGCCAGACGCATGAGGACACGGTGAATCCACAAATGGATAACCGGCAAATTCTGTGCCATAGCCCGGAAAGCAACGATTAGGGTTTACCTGAGTGCGCAGCGGCGCGGACAGGCAAATGTTGGCAAGCACGTACCAGATCAACTGGGTGGATTTGCGAGTTAATAAACAAGTTAACGAATTTTCCGGAATCCTGCTTCAGGTCTGCCTATTTCACGCAGCATCAGCAGGTTCCCGGACTGAAAACCGGCAGCCTGTGTCTTTTACGCCACGCGTGCCGGTTTTCCCGACAAGCAATCGCGCAAGGACAGGCCATGCATATCGACGAAACCGCAACCTACTATACCGCCACAAAAAAATATGATTTGAGCTTCCCCTCGCTGGAGGAAGTCATCGAGGCGGATGTCGCCATCATCGGCGGCGGCTTTTCCGGCATCCATACCGCGCTGGAACTGTCTGAAAACGGCGTGGAAAACATTGTGGTGCTGGAAGCCCGCTATCTGGGCTTTGGCGGCTCAGGCCGCAATGGCGGCCAGGTCATGGCCGGTATCGGCCACGACCTGGGCAAGCTGCGCAAGGATGTCGGCGACGAAGGCGTGCAGGCCATTTTTGCGCTGAGCGACATCGGCCCGCAGATCATGCGCGACCGCATTGCCAAGTACAACATCGACGCGGACTTCCACAGCGGCTACGGCTACATGGCCTACAACGGCCGCCAGGCCAAGACGCTGCGCGCCTGGGAAAAGGAATTCAAATCGCTGGGTTCGCCCAATGAAATCCGTTATGTCGAAGGCAAGGATGTGCAGCAAATCATCGGCACGGATGTCTATCAGGCCGGCCTGCTGCACCGCGGCGGCGGCCATGTGCATTCACTCAATCTGTTGCTGGGCGAAGCCAAGGCCGTCACCGAGATTTACGGCGTGCGCATTTTCGAACACAGCCCGGTGGTCGAAGTCACCTATGGCGACCATGTCGAACTGCGCACCGCCAAAGGCCGCGTGCGCGCCAAACGGCTGGTCTGGGCCTGCGACGGTTTCATCAACCGCCTGGAACCGGAGCTGCACCGCAGCACCATCAATACCTACGCCTTCCAGCTGATGACCGAACCGCTGTCCGACGCGCTGATTGAACGCATCAGCCCGATCCGAGGCGCCTACAGCGACATCCGCCCCATCATCAATTACTACCGCGTCACCGCCGAGAACCGCGTGCTGTTCGGCGCTGCGACGTCCTATTTCGACTACATCCCCAACGACCTGAAAGCCTGGAACCGCCAGCTCATGCTGGAAGTCTTCCCCTACCTGAAAGATGTGCGCATCGACCTGGCCTGGGGCGGCCCCATGGCGACTTCGCGCAATCTGTTCCCGCAGATCGGCAATTTGCCCGGCCACGACAACGTCTTTTTCGTCCAGGGCTATTCCGGCTTTGGCGTCACGCCCAGCCAGATCATCTGCAAGATTCTGGCCGAAGGCATTCTCGGCGGCTCCGAGCGCTACCAGCTGGTCAGCGCCATCAGCCGCCCCTCCATCCACGGCAAGGACCGCTCCCGCGCCCTGCTGTGCACCCTGGGCAAGATCGCGCACCAGACCGCCGGTTTCTGGCAAGGGCGCCGCTGATCTTCCCCCACCCTTTTCAGCCATTCAATCCATAAGGAAACACCACCATGGCACTGACCCCCATTCAACAAGACATCACCATCAAGCAACTGGACGCCTGGGGCAGCCTGACCGGCATCGGCGGCGAAATCCTGGACGGCAGTGACGTCCAGGCCTACGGCAAGATGACCCACGGCGCCCCGACGGACGCCATCAGCGCTGGCTACTTCGGCACCAGCCAGGGCAAATACCGCCTGGTCTATCCCTTCAACGAACAAGCCACCCTGCTGCAAGGCGAAGTCCGCATCACGGATGAATCGACCGGCCAAAGCAAGCTGTACCGCGCAGGCGATACCTGGTTCGTCACCAAGGGCACGTCCACCCTCTGGGAAGTGCTGAGCGACGGCTACACCAAGCACTATCTGTCGTTCAACTAAACCCATACGCCGGCGGGAGGATGCCAGCCTGACGGCCGGGCCCTTCCTGCCGCGCAACCGGCACGCCCGTGGCGGCCGGCAGAAAAACCCGGCAGAAAAACAATACGCACCGCTTCCGCGCCGCAAGGCCGGAACCCTGAGCGGGCAGCCCCGATGCCATCAGCAGGGCCAGGAGACAAAGCAATATGCAAACCCATGAAACCGGACAGGCCACCGGCCTGAACCGCAATGCCATCGGCCTGTGGAGCCTGGTATTTTTCGTGCTGGCGACCAACGGCCCGCTGACCGGGCTGGTCGGCGTGGCGCCCACCGCCATCCTGCTCGGCAACGGCATCGGCCTGCCCAGCTCCTATCTGGTGGCCGGTATCGTCTATCTGCTGTTCTGCGTCGGCTTCGTGGCCATGAGCCGCTATATCCACAATACCGGCGCGTTCTACGCCTATATCTCCACCGGGCTGGGCCGCCCCATGGGCACAGCCGCTGCTTTCCTGGCGATCGTGGCCTACGGCGGCCTGCAAATGTCCTGCTACGGCATGATCGGCTTCTTCCTCTCGCTGGCCTTGGAAGAAACCGGCATCCATGTGGCCTGGTGGGTGGCCAGCATTGTCATTGCCTGCATCGTCCAGCCGCTCAGTTCGCGCAATGTCGCGCTCAACGGCAAGACACTGGGAATTTTGATGAGCATTGAAGTCATCACCCTCATCGTCTTCGATCTGGCGGTCATCGGCGACGGCGGCGGGCCTGAATCCTTCAGCACCGCCTCGTTCACCGTGGATGCCTTTCTGTCGCCGGGGGTGGGCGCCGTCTTCGCCTTCGTCGCCAGTTCTTTCATCGGCATTGAAACCACCGCCATCTACGCCGAAGAGGCCCGCGACCCGACCCGCACCATTCCGCGCGCCACCTATATTTCCGTCGTCCTGATCACGGCATTGCTGGTGTTGTCCTCCTGGCTGCTGATTGTCAGCTACGGGCCCAGCCAGGCCGTGGCCGTCGCCGAGCAGAACCCCGGCACCATGTGGTTCGACACCGCCGCGCGCGTGGCCGGGCATTGGTTGTCGCTGCTGATGAACGCGCTGCTGATCACCAGCCTGTTTTCCATCGTCCTCAGCCTGCAGAACACGCTGTCGCGCTATCTGTACGCGCTGGGCCGGGAGCAGGTCTTCCTGCCCTTTTTCTCCCGGCTGCACCCGCGCCACAAAACCCCGCACGTCGCCAGCTTTGTACTTGCCGTCGTGAATATCATCCTGCTGACGGCCTTCGGCCTGGCTGCCATCGACCCCATGACCGGCGTTCTGCCGCTGGGCAGCGCCCCCGCCGCCCTGGGTATCCTCAGCGTGCAGGTGCTGACTTCGCTGGCGGTGATCTGCTTTTTCCAGCGGGACAAACGCCATACCAATATTTGGCAGCGCCTGATCGCGCCCTTGCTCAGCCTGAGCGCCATGAGCACCGGCGTTTTCCTGATCGCCACCCACATGGAACTGTTGACTGGCGGCATCGAATTTCTCAATACCGCCATTCCCATCGGCCTGATCCTGGTCGCGGCCTACGGCATCCTGGTGGCGCTGTGGCTGCGCCGCTACCGCCCGCAACGCTACGCCAAACTGGCCAATGCATCGCTGGACACCTGATCTGCCGCCCTATTTGTCCCACGCCTCATTCAAACAAAACAACAACGATATGCCGCCCCCGGCAACAGGAGAGACTTCATGAGCCAAGCCACTACGAATCACCAGGCCGACGCCCAGGACGGGCGCCGCCACTTCCTCAAAACACTGGGCGCCGCCGCGCTCGCCAGCACCGCCGGCGCCCCCGTGCTTGCCAGCCCTGCGCCGGCACGGCCCGCAGGCGGCATCACGGGCTGGAGCGCTACCGAGCTGTCCCGGGCCATTCACGGCGGCCAGGTGTCCTGCGCGGAAGTCATGGGTGCCTACCTAGACCAGATCGACCGCCTGAACCCCGTTTACAACGCCATCGTCTCACTGCAGCCGCGTGAACAACTGCTGGCCGCCGCCAACGAAGCGGACCGCCAGGCTGTCGCGGCCCGCCGCACCGGTGCCCGCCTGGGCTGGATGCACGGTTTCCCGCAAGCCCCCAAGGACCTGGCCGCCACTGCCGGCATCGTGACGACCAGCGGCTCGCCGCTCTTCAAAGACTATGTGCCCAAGCATGACGCCATCATTGTCGAACGGGCGCGCCAGGCGGGCGCCATTCTGATCGGCAAAACCAATACCCCGGAATTCGGTCTGGGTTCGCATACCTACAATCCGGTATTCGGCACCACCGTGAACGCCTTCGACCCGGCCCGCAGTGCCGGCGGCTCCAGCGGCGGCGCGGCGGTCGCGCTGGCGCTGGACATGCTGCCCGTGGCAGATGGCAGCGATATGATGGGTTCGCTGCGCAACCCGGCGGCCTGGAACAATATTTTCGGCTTTCGCCCATCCTTCGGGCGCGTGCCCTTCGGCCCGACCAGCGATGTCTTCATGCAACAGCTGGGCTATGAAGGCCCCATGGGCCGCAACGTCGCCGACCTGGCCATGCTGCTTTCCATCCAGGCGGGTTTCGACCGCCGCGCCCCCTTGTCCATCGCGGAAGATCCGGCGCAATTCGCGCAACCGCTACAACGCAACGTCAAAGGCATGCGCATAGGCTGGTTGGGGGACTTCAACGGCTACCTGCCCATGGATCCCGGCGTCATGGACACCTGCGTGGCGGCGCTGGAGAATTTCCGCACGCTGGGCTGCGAGGTCGAGGCCGCGCAACCCGCATTCGACATGAACACACTCTGGCAAACCTGGCTGGCGCTGCGCAGCAGCACCATCGCCGGCGGCCTGGGCGGCCTCTACCGCGACCCGGCGAAACAGGCGCTATTCAAGCCCGAAGCCATCTGGGAAATCGAAAACGGGCTCAAGCTGAGCGCCATGGATATCCAGGCGGCGGCCGCCAACCGCACGGCCTGGTACAAGGCGCTGGAAACCTTGTTCCAGCAATATGATTATCTGGTGCTGCCCTCGGCGCAGATGTTCCCCTTCGACGCCCGGCAGCACTGGCCCAAGACCGTTGGCGGACGCGAAATGGATACCTATCACCGCTGGATGGAAGTCGTGATCGGCGGTTCGCTGGGCGGTTTGCCCGTCCTCAATGTCCCGGCGGGCTTCGGCCCCGACGGCCTGCCCATGGGGCTGCAGGTCATGGGGCCTGCGCACGCCGATCTGGCCGTGCTGCAATTGGGCCACGCTTATGAACAGGCCAGCGGCTATACCCGGCGCCGCAGCCCGGCCCTGGGCTGAACGCCATTCAGGGGCGGCAGCTGCCTTGGGGCGGCTAGCCCCCCAGGGGGGCCGCGCTCACCCAGGCGCCCCCGAACAGCAAGACGCCCAGCGCCAGTACCACGCAAGCGGCAAGCGCCTGAATCCAGGCATACAGAATGGCGCCCCAGCGCCCCTCGCCGCCCGCCATCCGGGCCGCCAATTTGCCAGCGGCCAGGGCCAGCACGGCCAGGGAAGCCACTGTCAGGCCCGTTCCCACCCCCATGGCCAGCGCCGACCAGACCCCTGCCATGAACATGCCCTGCGAATAGGCGAACACCAGCACGATAATCGCGCCCGAACACGGCCTCAGCCCCACCGCCAGCAGCGCCGACCAGGCCTGCCGCCAGTTCAGCTCGCCCGCCACGCTGGCAGCAGGCGGAATATGAACATGGCCGCACCCGCAATGCGCATCATGCGCGTGGCTATGGCTATGGCTATGGCTATGGTCATGATGATGATCGTGGCGAGTCTCCTGCCCATGGGCATGCGCATGCCCGGGCGCCGTGGCGGCGCCTGGCCGCCACCAATGCCACAGCGGCCGCACGGCATGCTTCCAGACCAGCCAGGCGCCCAGCAGCGCCACGCATGCGAAAGATGCCAATTCAAGCCACCAGGTCGCCTGCGTCAGGGTCGCGCCGCCCCACTGCAGCACGCTCACCGCCAGGCCTACCAGCACCACCGCCACCAGCGCCTGCACCATGGCCGATACCAGCGCCAGAATGGCGCCGTTGCGGACAGTCTGCCGGTTGGCCAGCACATAGGCGGTAATGACGGCCTTGCCATGGCCTGGCCCCAAGGCATGAAACACCCCATAAGCGAACGATAGCCAGACCAACAGCCAGGCGCCGCCGCCGTCACGCCAGGTACGCACCGCGCCAGTCAGCTGCCGGTAAAAACCGCTCTGCCAGGCTGAGATCTGCGCCATCCAGCCCTGGCTGTAGGCGCTGGCGCCTGCATTGGCTTCCGGCACGCCAAACGGATGCTGCATGCCCTGCGCCCCGGCCGCTCCTGCCCAGACGCACGCCAGCAGCAACAGGGCCATCAGCCACACCGCACGCGGCAAGTTGTAAAAATGGCCTGGCGGCGCTTCACGCCGCCAAGTTGAAAGAAGGCAGGAACGCATACGCATGACAAGCAATACCTTTTACGGGCAACGCAGTTCGATGCGGTGCGACAGGCTGCGGGTAATCAGAAACAATTCTTCCGGCAGCGTTTCGATATCCGCTGGCAAATCGGCCAGTTTGGCCGCGGTCTGCCAATCCAGCTCGCGTGGCGGATGATAGGACTTGGCGCAGCCTGCCGGCGCATTTTTCAGGGTGACCGCGCCAGGCGCGCTGAAATCGTAGGCCACGTAGTAGGTTGGATCAAACACATCCAGGCGCAGCGGCTGGCCGCTGACCGCCGCAGGCTGTTTCAGCGGCAGGTCGAAGGTCATGGAAATCCGGCCGGAATCGCCATGCCAGGCCATGCGGGCATCACGCCATTGCCCGAACGGCAGGCGCGGCGCATCCCCGCCGCCACGCCGCACACCGGAGAAGAAATGGGTTTGCGGCACCGCCAGCGCCTCCATCCACTCTTGCGCCAAGGGCGCCAGCGTCGCCTGGATATAACTGCCATCGGCTTCTTTGGGCAGGCCCAGCAGCGCATAGGCCGTGAACATTTCATCGAAGAGCCAGGTCTGGCGCACCGCCGCCAGGCGCCCGGCGTCATCGAATTCAAAATCCGCGCTGGCGTCTATCCACATATGCGGGTGCGCCTGCGCCGCTGGCGGGCACAGCAGAGCTGCGGCCACCGCCAGCGCGCCGGCCAAACGGCTGCCGGGCATGCGCGCAGCCTGGCTGGCCATAGACCTGATGCCTGGCCTGCCGCCCAGGACGGGCCGGCGGCCTAAGGCCGGGGTTTCAAAGCGTCGAGAAGCTGCTGCGCGTTCCATTCCATCATATCCAGGTAGGTCGAACCGCGCTGCCCGGGTTCCGCCAGCGCGTCAGTAAAGAGTAGGCCGCCAACCTGCGCGCCGGTTTCACGGGCAACCTGATCGGCCAACCTGGAGCGTGACACATTTTCAATAAAGACGGCATTGATATGCTCGTCGCGGATCTGTTTGATGAGACGCGCCATCTCCGCTGCCGACGGCTCGGCCGCTGTGGATTGCCCCGCCACCGGCAGGAAGACCAGCCCATAGGCCTGGCCGAAATAATCCAGCGCCGCATGTGCCACCACCACCTTGCGGTGCTCCTGCGGCAATGCGCCGAACACGTCGCGCAAACGGCCATCCAGCGCCTGCAGGCGGGCGACATAATCATTAGCGCGCTGGCGGTAGCCCTCAGCGTTTTCCGGGTCGGCGGCAATCAGCGCGCGCTCGATATTGCGCGCGTACAGAATGCCGTTCCTAACATCCTGCCAGGCATGCGGATCGAACTCGCCATGATGATGATGGCCGTGCGCATCTTCCGCATGGCCGTGACTGTCATTGTCATGCGCATGATCCTCCTCAGCATGGCTGTCATGGCCGTGCTCATCGTCATCATGCCCGTGGCCATGATCATCCTCGTGGCCGTGCCCGTCCTCCGCATTGCGCAGCGCCTTCACCCCGGCGCTGGCCACGGCTGTACTGCCCTTGAACCCGGAGGCCTTGACCAGGCCGGGCAGCCAGGTTTCAAACTCCAGCCCATTGACGACCAGAACCTGGGCGTCGCCCAATTTGCGCGCGTCACCAGGACGCGGCTCGAAACTGTGGGCATCCTGATTGGGGCCGATCAGCGCCACGGCCTGCACCTGTTCGCCGCCCACTTCCTTGACCATATCGGCCAGAATGGAAAAACTCGCCACGACCTTCAAGGGCTCGGCCTGCGCCACGCCCCAGCTGCTGGCGGCCATGGCCGCCAGTGCTAGCCCGGCGCGCGCCAGCACGCGCCGCGCCCGTCCACCTGCCTGCTGTATCCCTGCACTCATCACTTATCTCCTTGGGTCTCAGTTCGGAAAAGGCCGCGCAGCAAGCCGTCACGGGGGCCGCACAGCAGGGAAAACAGGTAGATAACCCCCGCGGACAAAATAATTGCCGGCGAAGACGGGATATCCCAATGGAAAGACCACAACAGCCCGATCAGCCCCGCGGCCACCCCGAGCAGGGCGGCCAGCACGATCTGGCCATCAATGAATTCCGCCCAGAACCGGGCCGCGGCAGCCGGCAGCATCATCAGCCCCACGGCCATCAGCGTCCCCAGCACCTGGAAGCCGGATACCAGATTCAGAACCACCAGACCCAGGAACACCATGTGCGCCAGGCCGCCCTTGCCATACTCGGTACGGACGAATTCACTATCCAGGCACTCGGCAATCCAGATGCGATAGAACAGCGCCAGCGCCAGCAAGGTCATGGCGGTACTGCCGCTGACCAGATACAGGGCCGAGTTATCCAGGCCCAGCACCGTGCCGAACAACACATGCATCAAATCGACGCTGGTGCCCTTCAGTGACACCAGCAACACGCCCAGACTCAGAGAAATAAGATAAAAGGCAGCCATGCTGGCGTCCTCGCGCAGCGGCGTCAGCCGCGACACGATGCCCGACAGCAGCGCCACCAGCAGCCCCGTCACCAGCCCGCCTGCCAACATGGCCGGCCACGACAGTCCCGCCACCAGGAAGCCCACTGCCACCCCCGGCAACAAGGCGTGCGACATGGCGTCGCCCATCAGGCTCATCCGGCGCAGGATCAGGAACACTCCCAGCGGCGCCGCCGCCAGCGCCAGCAATACCGTTCCGGTCAAGGCACGGCGCATGAACCCGAAATCCACAAACGGGGCCAGCAGAAAGTCATACACGGTCACAGCCATTCTCCCTGGCCGGATTGGCGCGCGCGCTGCAAATTGGCCGCACTCAAGACTTCACGCGAAGGGCCCCAGGCCAGCATGCCACCAGCGCCCAGCAACAGCGTGTCGGGGAAATGCTGGCGCACCAGTTCCAGATCATGCAGCACGGCAATAATGGTCCGGCCTTCCGCATGCCAGCCATGCAGCAATTGCATCAAATCCTCAATCGTTTCGCCATCCACGGCGGCAAAAGGCTCATCAAGCAGCAATACCTGAGCGTCCTGCATGATGAGCCGGGCAAACAGCACGCGCTGCATTTGCCCGCCGGATAGCTGCCGCAGCGGCCGGTTGGCGCAAAAACCCAGGCCTGCGGCTTCCAGCGCCGCATGGGCACGCTCCCATTCGGCGCGCGACAATCGTCCCCAGGGCCCGACGCGGCGCCATGCCCCCAGGGCCACCAGATCAATGACACGCACCGGCATGGAACGGTCGATCGCGCAAGCCTGGGGCAGCCAGGCCCGCGCCTGGCGCGCCCAATCCGCCCACGACACGGTGCCGCCAGACGGCGGCAACTGCTCCATCATGGTACGCAGCAGCGTGGATTTGCCGCTGCCATTGGCGCCGACAATCGCTGTCAGGCTGCCATGGCGCACGTCGCCATTGAGATCGTGCAGCACGATGCGCTCACGCCAGCCCACACACAGGCCACGCAGGCTGACCGCAGCCGGCAAGGGCTGCGCCACGGACAAACGGCTCATGACAAGGTCGCCCAGGCCACCATCAAGGCACCAGCCACCGCCACCCCCAATACCAGCAACAGACGTGCGCTTGCGGAAGCATCCAGCCAGGCACGCGGCGCCAGCCCTTGCGCTTCGCGGCGCGCAGGCGCATGGCGGCAGGCATGGGCAAGGTTTATGTCGGCAGAAGCCGGTTCACTGGCGGCACGGGAAGCAGTCGCGGCAGGCATGGGATTGTCACGATATATCATTGGTAGAGTTATATCATAACATTTCATCTCTGACAGCCAAGCTGCGCGTGCCATCCCCGAGTGTGGTTAGAATAGCGCTATGACTTCTGCCGCAACGGGTTTCCCGGCGCGGCACTTCCTTCATTTCCGGTGCCGTGCCCTGGCGTGGCGCCGATTAGCGTGAGCAGGCCCAGAATGTCCCAAGCACCTCGCCCGCCCCAGGCGGACCCGGTAGCCGAAAGGCTGGCCGTCGCCGAATCCCTGTGTCTCAGCCGGGGACGCCGCCTGACGCCTATCCGCCGTAAAGTCCTGGAGCTTTTGCTGCGCCATGACCGCAGCTTGAAAGCCTATGAACTGCTGGATGCCATGCGCGCCAGCCACCCTGGCGCGGCACCGCCTACGGTTTACCGCGCGCTGGACTTCCTGATGGAGGAAGGGCTGATACACCGCCTGGATGCCGTCAACGCCTGGGCCGCCTGCCAGGATGCTGGCGGCACGCCGCATGACATACTCGTCGTCTGCACCGCCTGCGGCAATGTGGCCGAACTCAGCGACCCCGACATGACGCGCGCGCTGGCCCAGCGCGTCGCGCATACCGGCTATGCTCTGAGCGCCCATGAAATAGAAATCCGCGCGCTCTGCCCGGCCTGCCAGCTCGCCGGCAAACAGGCGGATTGCGGCCACGGCCATTCCCACACGCACTGAATCACCTGGCCGGCGGGACATTGACACTTGTTGTCCCGCATTGACACCCTCCCTTCGAGCGCCGGGCACAGCGATCAACACCCGGCCTGCCAGCCAGCGCCAGCGCGGCTCACGCCATTTCCCTGGCCGTATTTCCCTCGTCCCGTTTCCGTATTTCCCGGCTTGTTTCCGGGCGATATAACCGGCGGTTACAGCCATACACCGCGGCGGTATGCTAAAAGTTTGCCCAACTCGCCGTGCTGTGATGTAATCCAGCGTTCCCTATACGTTACCGAGGACGTTCCAGCCTGTTGTTTCGGTGGATCAACCCGTCTCTCCAGGCAAGAACCGGCCAAGCATGAATCAACCGCTCAGACTCGAACAAATGGTACCCGTCACTGTCCTGACAGGCTTTCTTGGCGCAGGCAAGACCACGCTGCTAAAGCGCATCCTGACGGAACATCACGGCCGCCGCATTGCTGTCATCGAAAACGAATTCGGGCCGGAAAGCATTGATAATGACCTGTTGGTTCAGGATGGCGAAGAACAGATCGTCGAACTGAATAACGGCTGCGTCTGCTGCACTGTGCGCGGCGACCTGCTGCGCGCCCTCCTCGACCTGAAACAGCGCCGCGACAGCGGCGCCATCCAGTTCGAGCGCGTCATCATCGAAACCACCGGCCTGGCCAACCCCGGCCCGGTGTGCCAGACCTTCTTCATGGACGACGAAGTCGCCGGCTACTACCGCCTGGATGCCGTCGTGACCATCGTCGATGCCAAGCACGGCATGGAAACCCTGGATCGCCAGCCGGAAGCCCAAAAGCAGATCGGCTTTGCCGACCGCATTCTGGTGTCCAAAAAAGACCTGGTGAATCAGGCCGACTACGAAGCGCTGCGCCACCGCCTGGTGCGCATCAACCCGCGCGCGCCTATCGAGCCGGTCAACTTCGGCGACACCGACCTGAAGCAGATCCTGGATATCAGCGGCTTCAATATCGACTCCATCCTGGAACTGGACCCGGCTTTCCTGGCGGATACCCACCCGGATGCCGCGCATGACCACGACCATGGCCATGAGCACCACGGCCACGATCACCACGATCACGGCCATGAGCACCATCACCACGACCATGATGACGACGGCCATGAGTGCGGCCCCCATTGTCATCACGATCATGCCCATCCCGCCCACGACGACGAGATCGGCGCCTTCATCTTCCGTTCCGACAAGCCCTTCGACCCGGGCCTGCTGGAGGAATTCCTGGGCGGCGTGCTGGAGGTCTATGGTCCTGACCTGCTGCGCTACAAAGGAATTCTGTACCTCAAGGGCGTGAACCGCCGTATGCTGTTCCAGGGCGTTCACATGCTAATGGGCGCAGAGCCCGGCAAACCCTGGGGTGCGCAGGAAAAGAAATCCACCAAACTGGTGTTTATCGGTCGTAAGTTGCCCAAGGAAATTTTTACCCAAGGGCTGGAGCAGTGCCTGGCGAAATAAGGGGCGGGCCACGCCTGGAAACGTCCACCGGCAGTATGCAGGTTGCGCATTCAGAGTGATATGCCCCGACACGACGCCGTAACATCATCAAGACGGAGTGTTTTTCATGGCTACCAAGGCTGCAAACCAAGAAACGAACCCGGTTGCTGGCAACGCCGAAGTCATCGACCTGCCCACGGAACAAGAGCTGCTGGCCATGCCCGAGTCGGACTACATGAACGACGTACAGCTGGCTTTCTTCCGCAACCGGCTCCGCCAGATAGAACAGGACATCCTGAACAATGCCGGCGCCACGACGGAAAACCTCAGGGAAACGCAGTTCGTCCCTGATCCCGCCGACCGTGCCACGATCGAGGAAGAGCATGCGCTGGAACTGCGCACGCGCGACCGCGAGCGCAAGCTGCTGAAGAAAGTGCAGCAGTCCATCGCCCGCATCGACAGCGGCGAATACGGCTGGTGTGAAGAAACCGGCGAGCCCATCGGCATCCCGCGCCTGCTGGCGCGCCCGACCGCCACGCTGTCCCTGGAAGCCCAGGAACGCCGTGAAATGCGGCAAAAGATGTTCGGCGACTAACACGCCGCTCAGTCCTTACCGCAAAGGCGGCGCCCAAAGGCGCCGCCTTTGTTTTTTCCGGCGGCCCCGGCCCTGCCAAGGCCGCCGCCCTGGCAACGCTTGAATTGCCCGATTTCGTCCCCATGTAGATGGCACGGATTGTCCCTGGGCAGCCCGTTTGCCCCCCGCCCTTGCGTCCCTGAGACCGCTTGTGGCCAGACGGCAGCAGCGCCAGGAAGATCGCACGCCACAGAATCACCGGAAGAATTCGCCATGGAACAATTTCACGCCACTACCATCCTCTGCGTCCGCCGCGGCAACCGCGTCGCGCTGGGCGGCGACGGCCAGGTCACGCTGGGCAACGTCGTCATCAAAGGGACGGCCCGCAAGATCCGCCGCCTTTACCACGGCAGGGTTCTGGCCGGATTCGCAGGCGCCACGGCGGATGCCTTCACCTTGCAGGAACGCTTCGAAGCCAAGCTGGAAAAACACCAGGGCCACCTGATGCGCGCCGCTGTCGAACTGACTCGTGACTGGCGCACCGACCGCGTCCTGCGCCGCCTGGAAGCCATGCTTATCGTCGCCGACAAAGACCATACGCTGGTGCTGACCGGCAACGGCGATGTGCTCGAACCCGAACACAGCCTGGCCGCCATCGGCTCCGGCGGTTCCTATGCGCAGTCGGCAGCGCTGGCGCTGCTGCACAACACCGATATGGCGCCCGAAACCATCGTCAAGAAGTCGCTGGAAATCGCTGGCGACCTCTGCATCTATACCAACCAGAACCACGTTATCGAAATTCTGGAAGACTGAGCCTCATCCTGCGCGACACGGCCCGTTGCGACGGGCTGCGTCCCTGAGCCGCTCCCGCTTCCCTTCATCCCAGGATAGCCCTCCATGTCCGCTTCGACCATGACTCCCGGAGAAATCGTCTCCGAACTCGACAAATTCATCATTGGCCAGCACCGCGCCAAGCGCGCCGTTGCCGTTGCGCTGCGCAACCGCTGGCGCCGCCAGCAGGTGGCCGAGCCGCTGCGCCATGAAATTCATCCCAAGAACATCCTGATGATAGGCCCGACCGGCGTCGGCAAGACCGAAATCGCACGCCGCCTGGCCAAACTGGCTGGCGCGCCTTTCATCAAGATCGAAGCCACCAAATTCACTGAAGTCGGCTACGTCGGCCGTGATGTTGACACCATCATCCGCGACCTCGTGGAATACGCCATCAAGCAAACCCGTGAACGCGAAATGCAGCGGGTGCGCACCCAGGCCGAGGATGCCGCCGAAGACCGCATCCTCGACGTCCTGATTCCGCCGGCACGCGACGGCAGCGGCAACCCCCAGCGCGAGGAAAACACCGCGCGCCAAGTGTTCCGCAAACGCCTGCGTGAAGGCCAGCTGGACGATACAGAGATTGAAATCGACGTTGCCCAGCCGCTGCCGCAAATGGACATCATGGGCCCGGCAGGAATGGAAGACATGACCGAGCAATTGCGCGGCATGTTTGCCGGATTGGCCAAGGACCGCACCAAGCCGCGCAAGATGACCGTCAAGGAAGCCTTCAAGCTGCTGGTCGATGAAGAAGCCGGCAAGAAGATCAACGAAGACGACCTGCGCCGCAATGCCATTATCAGCGTGGAACAGAACGGCATCGTGTTCCTGGACGAAATCGACAAAATCGCCACGCGCCAGGAACAAAGCGGCGGCGATGTGTCGCGCCAGGGCGTGCAGCGCGACCTGCTGCCGCTGATCGAAGGCACGACAGTCAATACCCGCTACGGGATGGTACGCACCGACCACATCCTGTTCATCGCTTCGGGCGCCTTCCATCTGGCACGCCCTTCGGATCTGATCCCCGAGCTGCAGGGCCGCCTGCCCATCCGGGTGGAACTGGATTCCCTCAGCGCGGAAGATTTCGTGCGCATCCTGAAGGAAACCGACGCCTCGCTCGTGAAACAGTACACCGCGCTGCTGGGCACAGAAGGCGTGGAGCTGGAATTCACCGAAGACGGTATCCGCCGCCTGGCTGAACTGGCATCCGAAGTCAATGAACGCACCGAAAACATCGGCGCGCGCCGCCTCTACACCATCATGGAAAAGCTGCTCGAAGAGATTTCCTTCGATGCTTCCAGCCATCATGGCAAAGTCGTGATCGACACCAGCTATGTCAATCAGCGCCTGGCGGAAACCGCAGGCAGCGAAGACCTGGCGCGTTACGTGCTGTAAGCCCCGCGGCGGCAGACGCCAGGCATGAAAAAGGCGGGCCGTCATGGCCCGCCAGGGGTATCTGCCTATCCGTGATATCGCCTATCAGTGATATCTGCCTATCCGGCCCGCCAGACATGGCGGGCTTTTTCATGGCCGTGCATTTGGCACGGCCGGGCCGGTTCAGCGGTCGATTTCTATCACCCAGTACTGCCCTTCCCTGCGGGCGGCCGTAAAGCGGATTTTGTCGCCCGGGTTCACCAGCACCAGCAATTCGGGGCTGATGCGATAGACCAGCGACATCGCCCCAAGCTCCAGCTCGGGAATCGCGCCGTGCTTGATCGTGACCTTGCCGTTATCGGCGTCCACGCGCCGGACTTCGCCCGACGCCTTGGCCTGCACCTCAGGCTCGGCGGCGGCCAGCACCGCCACCGGCACGGCCAGCGCGGCCAGTCCGGCCGAGGCCTTCAACAATACGGAAAAAATAGCAGCGTGACGCATGATGGATTCCTCCTGTAGCAAACGGCTATCCAGTGCTGTGCCTGCAGGCCGCCGGGAAACCATTTTCCCTGGGCGAACCACAATCCGGCGACCAGCCAGCCACCAGGCCTTTTGCAGCGCAGGCCGAAACGGCCGCGCTTTCTTCTATTCTATGCCTATCCGGGGCGCCCTGCCCACCAGGCCGACACGCAAGCCACCATACCGGCACTGCAAACCCCGATTCCCATGGCCAGCGGCGTCCCGTCATGCAGCCAAGCCACCAATGCATTGAAGACGGCGCCCAGCCCGAACTGCAAGGCCACCGCCAGGCCAGTCGCCGCCCCGGCCTGCTGCGGATACCAGGCCAGCAGGCAGGCCAGCGCATTGGCACCCATCATGCCTGTCACGCTGAAAAATGCCAGCATGGCCAGCACAATCCAGGGCAGGCCCGTCACGCCGCCAACACTGCACGCCAGCAACAGCGCGGCGCCAGCCAGCGCGGCAATACTGCCCCCCAGGCGCAAGAGCTGCCTGGGCTGGCGGCGCTTGAGCAAACGCGTATTGGCATAGGTCATCACCATCACGCCCGCAATATTCAGGCTGAAGAGCCAGGCATAGCTGCGCGGTGACAAGCCAAAATACTCGATATACACAAATGGCGAAGCCGTAATGTAGGCAAACATGCCGCCAAAGGTAAAACCCATCGCCAGAATGCAGGCCAGCGCACGCGAGCGGCGCAGGATAGCCCCATAGGATTTGAACGCGGCCAGCACCGAATCCTTGCGTTCACGCGGGGGCAAGGTTTCCGGCACCCCCAGCCAGACGGCCAGCCATACCGCCGCTGCCAGCAGCGCCAGCGCGCCGAACACGGCCCGCCAGCCCAGCACGCTCAGCAACAGGCTGCCCAGCAGCGGCGCCATCAAGGTCGCCACCATGGTAATCATGTGCATCCAGGACAGCACCGTGGCCGCCTTGCCGATGGGAAACGCATCTCGCACCACTGCCCGCGCCAGTACCGAAGCACCAGCACCGCCCAGCGCCTGCAGCAGGCGCCAGCCGATGAGCTGCCCGGCGGACACCGCCAGCAGGCAGCCGATACTGGCGATCACATACAGCGTCACGCCGCCCAGCAACAGCCGCCGCCTGCCATAGCGGTCCGACAGCGGGCCGTAGAACAGCATGCCCACGCCAAATCCAGCCAGAAAAACGCCTATGGTTGATTGGATTTTGCCGGTATCCACACCCAATGCCGCGGCAATCTCGGGCAAGGCTGGCAGATACATGTCGATGGACAAGGGCCCAAAGGCCGCCAGCGCCGCCAGAATCACGATCAGCCGGGCGCCTCCTTCCGGGGCGCGGCCTGTCCCGGCCAGCGCGGCCGACCCCGCTGTGCTTGTGCTTAGACCCATGGTCACGGATCCTCCTGTTGCCCGCGCGCAGGCTGCCGCCCG
The DNA here is from genome assembly GCF_052103615.1 of Kerstersia sp. NCBI lineage: Bacteria > Pseudomonadati > Pseudomonadota > Betaproteobacteria > Burkholderiales > Alcaligenaceae > Kerstersia > Kerstersia sp. The sequence continues at coordinate 24,459 of NZ_JBQEKA010000012.1, forward strand.
CGTGCCCGGTACCCATGAAAATGGCCCGAAGAAGCGGTATGCCTCTTCGGGCCATTGCCTTATTCGCCTGGCTGGCGGCGGGAGTCTCCTGCCGCCAGCCCGTGCGCCCCGGTCACCCGGAACGCTGGCCTCAGAACTGCAGCAGCCAGAGCGCCAAACTCGGGAACAGCAGCAGCAGGCCGATCCGGATAAAGTCCGAAATCAGGAACGGCACCACTGCCTTGGCCGAGGACATGAACGGCACGTCCGGCGCCGCGCGCTGCACGATGAACAGGTTCATGCCGTGCGGCGGCACGATCAGGCCGATTTCAACCACCATCAAGGCCAGAATACCAAACCAGATGGCGCGGTTTTCGCCCATCAATTCCGGCATATCCAGCCCCATCACGATGGGGAAGAAAATGGGGATGGTCAGCAGCAGCATGGCCAGCGAATCCATCAGGCAGCCCAGGATCAGGTAGATCACCAGAATTGCCGCGATCACCAGCATAGGCGACAGGCCGGATTCACCGATGCGCAGCGCCAGTTCCGCCGGCATCTGCGTCAGCGCCATACCCGAGTTGAGCAAGTCCGCGCCCAGCAGCACCAGGAAAATCATGGCCGTCGTTTCCGACGTGCCGATGATGCTGGCACGCAGGCCGGGCCAGCGCATGCCGCCCTGCAACACAGCCAGGATGCCGCAGGCCGAGGCGCCGATGGCGGCGGCTTCGGTCGGGTTGGACCAGCCGCCATAGATACCGACGATCACCACCAGGAACACGCCGATCACAGGCAGGATACCGATGAAGGCTTTGAGGCGCTCCATCAGCGGCGCCTTGGTCAGCTCCGTGGTGATGTTGCGGCGGCTGACGATAATGCGCAGCACGATCAGGTAGCCAATGATGGCAATCGTGCCTGGAATCACTGCCGCCACGAACAGCTTGGCGATGGATTCCTGAGTCAGCACGGCGTACACGATCAGCGGCACCGAAGGCGGAATCAGGATACCCAGCGTGCCGCCGACAGCGACCGTCGCGGAAGCCAGCGGGCCAGGGTAACCATTGCGGCGCAGTTCCGGCAGGATCACGTGGCTCATGGTGGCCGCCGTTGCCAGCGAAGAACCGCAGATAGCGCCGAACCCGGCGCAAGCGCCGATCGCCGACATGCCGATGCCGCCCTTCTGGTGCCCGACGAATGCCGACGCGCACCGGAAAATGGCGCGCGACAGGCCGCCGTGGGTCGCGAATTGCCCCATCAGCACGAACAGCGGAATCACCGCCAGATCGTAGTTCGACAGACGCGCATAAGCCAGGTTATTGAGCGTGAACAGCAAGCCCGACAGGTCGCCGTCATTGACCGCCCAATAGCACAGGATACCGCCAGCCAGCATGGTCAGGCCGATATGCACGCGCAAGACCAGCAGCACCAGCGTGAAAGCCAGCGCGATCAATCCAAGAGTCATGCCGCTCATGCCTGTGCTCCTTGCACGGCTTTGGCCGTTTCTTCCCTGCCGATCTTCAGCAGGTCAAGGATGCGCGCCAGCGCGGCCAGCGCCAGCAACGCCAGGCTGGGAAGCAAAAGCATCATCGGAATCCACATGGGTACGGACAACAGCGTGGATACGTCGCCGTATTCCATGTTGTCCTGCATTTGCAGGAACGTGCGCCAGGTCAGCAGCGCCGCAGCCAGGAACATCAGCAGGTGCGCGAAAATATCCAGGCGGCGGTTGACGCGGGCCGGGGCCCAAAGGGTGAAGGCATCCGCCTTGATGTGCCGGCCATGCAGTTCGCACAGCGGCAAAAACGCGGCAATCGCGATTGCGGCGCCCATTTCCATCAATTCCATATCGCCGCGGATGGGCGTCGCAAACAGTTTGCGGCCCACCAGGGAAATCAGGGACATGATGATGAGGGCCACCAGGACCAGGCCGCCCGCCAGGGAGAACCCCCGGCAGACGGGCTCCAGCAGCCTGTGCAGGCGGCTGGGCAGGGACAGGGTGGACGGATCCATCCCTGTTGGGAGTGCTTCATTCATGAACGTACTCGTATGCAGTCCAGCGGTCTGTTACTGGGCCAGCAGGCCACGTGCGGCTTCAAACAGCTCGGCGCCATCCTTCTTGCCGCGCTTGTTGTAGTCCGCCACCCATTCCTGGCCGACTGCATCCGTCGCCTTGCGCATGGCTTCGTAATTCGCCGGTTCAATGGCGATGATTTCTTCCGCCGTCACCATGTCCTTGGCCTTGCGGGTTGCCTCGTCCCAGGCCACGCCGAAGTCGCGGACCAGCGCGTCGCCGCTGTTGCGGTCAAGGATTTCCTTCAGGTCAGCCGGCATCTGGTCATACTTGCGCTTGTTCATCAGCATGGACAGCACGGTATAACCAATGGCAGGCTCGCCTTCCGCCATGGCGCTGTGGTAGCGCGTCACTTCTTCCAGCTTGGTGGACGGCACGACTTCCCAGGCACCCAGCGCGCCATCGACCACACCCTTGGAAATGGCTTCGGTCATCTGCGCGGGCGGCATGCTCACGGGCGTGGCGCCCAGGGCTTCCAGCGTGCGCGCCACGGTGCGGCTGGAAGCACGCAGCTTCAGGCCCTTGAAATCTTCCAGCGTGCGCACAGGACGCGGACGCGAGTGCACATCCATGCCGCCGTCGCCGAACATCGCCAGAACCTTGTAGTCCTTGAAATCGTCCTGGCCGTGTTCCTGGTAGAACTTCCAGATCAGTTCATTACCCTTCTCGCCGCCATAAGGCAGCATGAACGGCAGTTCCAGCACTTCCAGCGTCGGGAATTTGCCCGCCGAGTAGGCCGGAGCGGTCCAGACGATATCGGCAACGCCGTTGCGGGCCATATCGGCCAGCTGCGCGGGGGTGCCGCCCAATTGCATGGAAGGATAGATCTGGCAATTGATGCGGCCTTCGGACTCGGTCTTGAGCTTGGCGCACCAGGGTTCGATCACATTGGCCTGCGCATTGGAAGCGGCAGGCAGGAAGTGCGCGATTTTGAGGGTCACATTTTCCGCTGCCATAGCGGTGCTAGCGGCTGCGGCCATTGCGCAGATGGCTGCCAGTCTGGACAGTTTCATCGCCTTGTCTCCGTGAAGGATTTGACCGGCAGACGGGACGGCATCGTGCGCCTCGGACCGGTCCATTGTGAAATCAATTTTGTTAACAAGTTAATTACTTGGTGTTTTTGTGTCAATAGGATTCTAGCCGCCTAAGGGATAACCCGCCCCCTCTTTCCTGCATGGTTGACAACGCATCCGCGCCGTCTCCATAATGATTAACATGTTAATTAAATGAGGCACATGCCCGGCGGCTTGCCAGCCTCTCTTCAGACAGGGGAAACCCGCTGAATACGCCGGGCTCGGAGCACCCATGACATCATCGACCCCTACCCCGCTCAGCGACGCCACGCAGGGCACCCTGTTCGGCATCGCCCTGAATTATCGCGGCCTGCTCGACAGCCGCCTGGACGAATTCCAGCAAGCGCCTTACCAGCGTCCGCCGGTCAAGCCCGTGCTGTTCATCAAGACCCCCAATACGCGCAACCAGGATGGCGGCCAGGTCGCCAAGCCGCATGATGCGCGCCTGCAGCCCGGCCCGGCCTTGGGTGTGGTGATCGGCAAGCGCGCCAGCCGCGTCAAGGCCGCCGATGCCATGGCGCATGTGGCGGGCTATGTGATCGTCAACGAATTCAGCTTGCCGGAAGACAGCTATTACCGCCCGGCGGTCAAAGCCAAGTGCCGCGACGGCTTCTGCGCCATCGGCCCGGCGCTGGTTCCCGCCGCTGACATCGCCGATGTCAACAATCTGGGCTTGCGCGTGTTCGTCAATGGCGAGCTGCGCCAGCAGAATTCGACGGCGAACTGGGTGCGCACCATCCCCGAACTGATCGAAACCCTGAGCGAATTCATGACGCTCAACGAAGGCGACGTGCTGATTACCGGCACGCCGGAAGGCCGCGTGGACGTCGAACCCGGTGACGAAGTCATCGTCGAGATCGACGGCCTGGGCAAGCTGCGCAATGTCATCGCGCAGGAACAGGAGAACAACTGACATGAAACGCGCCATCATCCGCTACCAGGGCCAGCCCGTCCATGTCACCGTCGAGGAAACCGGCGGCAAGATCGAAGCCGTGCTGCAAGACGGCACGCGCCTGGCTGAACAGGACGCCGAATGGCTGCCGCCGGCCAGCGGCAGCATGTTCGCGCTTGGCCTGAACTATGCCGACCACGCCCGCGAACTGGCCTTCAAGCCGCCCACGGAGCCGCTGGCCTTCGTCAAGGCGCCTAATACCTATACCGGCCACCGCCAGCAAACCTGGCGCCCCGATAACGTCGAATACATGCACTACGAGTGCGAGCTGGTCGCCGTCATCGGCAAACCGGCGCGCAACGTGCGCAAGGAAGACGCGCTGGAATACCTGGCGGGCTACACCGTCTGCAACGACTACGCCATCCGCGACTACCTGGAAAACTACTACCGCCCCAATCTGCGCGTGAAAAACCGCGATGCCACCACTCCCGTGGGCCCCTGGATCGTGGACGCCGCCGATGTGCCCAACCCCGCCGCGCTGACCTTGCGCACCTGGGTCAACGGCGAGCTGCGCCAGGAAGGCACGACAGCGGACATGATCTTCGACATCCCGACGCTGATCGAATATTTCTCCAGCTTCATGACCCTGCTGCCCGGCGACATGATCGCCACCGGCACGCCGGAAGGCCTGTCGGATGTGAAGCCCGGCGATGAAGTCGTCACCGAAGTCGAAGGCGTGGGCCGCCTGGTGAATTTCATCGTCAGCGAAAGCGATTTCTTCGCTGGCCGCCAGCATTGACCCGCAGCACCCGCCAACCAAACAGGATATCGACATGAGCATGATCAAGCACTGGATCAACGGCCAAGAGGTCGAAAGCAAAGAAACTTTCACGAACTACAACCCGGCTACCAATGAAGCCATTGGCGAAGTCGCCAGCGGCGGCGCCGAGGAAGTCAATGCCGCCGTGGCCGCAGCCAAGGCCGCCTTCCCCGGCTGGGCCGCAACGCCCGCCAAGGAACGCGCCCGCCTGATGCGCCGCCTGGGCGATCTGATCGACGAAAACGTCGGCCGCATCGCGGAACTGGAAACGCTGGATACCGGCCTGCCCATCCACCAGACCCGCAACGTCCTGATTCCGCGCGCGTCGCACAACTTCAACTTCTTCGCTGAAGTGTGCACCCGCGTGAACGGCCACAGCTACCCGGTTGACGACCAGATGCTGAACTACACGCTGCACCAGCCGGTTGGCGTGTGCGCGCTGGTGTCGCCCTGGAACGTGCCCTTCATGACGGCCACCTGGAAGACCGCGCCGTGCCTGGCGCTGGGCAATACCGCTGTCCTGAAAATGAGCGAACTGTCGCCGCTGACAGCGAACGAACTGGGCCGCCTGGCCCATGAAGCCGGCATCCCCCCGGGCGTGTTCAACGTCATCCAGGGCTATGGCGCCCAGGCTGGCGAACCGCTGGTGCAGCACCCCGATGTGCGCGCCATTTCCTTTACCGGCGGCACGGCCACCGGCCGCCGCATCATGAGCAATGCCGGCCTGAAGAAGTACTCGATGGAACTGGGCGGCAAATCGCCGGTGCTGGTGTTCGCCGACGCCGACCTGAACCGCGCGCTGGATGCCGCCCTGTTCACCATTTTCTCGCTCAATGGCGAACGCTGCACCGCAGGCAGCCGCATCTTCATTGAGGAATCGGTCTATGACGAGTTCGTCGCCGAATTCGCCGCACGCGCCAAGCGCCTGCTGGTAGGCGATCCGCAGGATCCCAAGACCCAAGTCGGCTCGATGATCACCAAGCAGCACTACGACAAGGTCACGGGCTACATCCGCATCGGTATCGAAGAAGGCGCCAACCTGCTGGCCGGCGGCCTGGAGCGCCCGGCCAACCTGCCTGAGCACCTGAAGAACGGCCAGTTCATTCAGCCGACGGTATTCGCCGACGTCGATAACCGCATGCGCATCGCCCAGGAAGAAATCTTCGGGCCGGTGGTCTGCCTGATGAAGTTCAAGGACGAAGCCGACGCCCTGCGCCTGGCCAATGACGTGGAATACGGCCTGGCGTCCTATATCTGGACCCAGGATATCGGCAAGGCGCACCGCCTGGCGCGCGGCATCGAAGCCGGCATGGTCTTCATCAACAGCCAGAACGTGCGCGACCTGCGCCAGCCCTTCGGCGGCGTCAAGGCATCGGGCACGGGACGCGAAGGCGGCGACTATAGCTTCGAAGTCTTTACCGAGATCAAAAACGTGTGCATTTCCATGGGCAGCCATCACATTCCCCGCTGGGGAGTCTGATACGCTGTATCCACAGCGCTGAAAACGGCCCGCCCTGTGCCCTGCCGGGGCCGGGCCGAACCGACAGATGACAGGGCAGGCCTTGCCGTCCGGCAAGGAAGGAGACAGTTATGGGCAAACTCGCACTGGCTGCAAAAATCACCCACGTTCCGTCCATGTATCTGAGCGAGCTGGACGGCCCCCGCAAGGGTTTCCGCCAATCCGCCATCGACGGCCACATTGAAATCGGCCGCCGTTGCCGTGAACTGGGCGTGGATACCATCGTGGTGTTCGATACGCACTGGCTAGTCAACGCCGGCTACCACATCAACTGCGCGCCCCATTTCAAGGGCAACTACACCAGCAACGAACTGCCGCACTTCATCAGCAATATGCAGTATGAGTTCCCCGGCAACCCCGAGCTGGGCCAGATCCTGGCGAAAGTTGGCCGCGAGTACGGCATTGAAACGCTGGCGCACGACAAGACCACGCTGGGCCCGGAATATGGCACGCTGGTGCCGATGCGCTATATGAATGCGGATCAGCACTTCAAGGTGATCTCCGTTTCCGCTCTGTGCACCGTGCACTTCCTGAACGACAGCGCGCGCCTGGGCTGGGCCTTCCGCAAGGCCGTGGAAGAGCACTATGACGGCACCGTCGCCTTCTTCGCCAGCGGTTCGCTCTCGCACCGTTTCGCGCAGAACGGCCTGGCGCCCGATTTTTCGGACAAGATCTGGAGCCCCTTCCTGGGCACGCTGGACGAAGAAGTCGTCCGCATGTGGGAACGCGGCCAATGGCAGGACTTCTGCGCCATGCTGCCCGAGTATGCCGCCAAAGGCCACGGCGAAGGCTTCATGCACGACACCGCCATGCTGCTGGGCGCGCTGGGCTGGTCCGAGTATGACGGCCATGCCGAAGTGGTCACGCCGTACTTCCCGTCCTCGGGCACCGGCCAGATCAACGCCATTTTCCCCGTGACGCCGCAGACCGGGGCCTCGATCCCGGAAGCCCAGGCCAACCAGCAGGCCTACGTGCCGGCCTCCGCCCGCCTCTGATGCCACGCACCGGGAAGCCTACAGGCTTCCCGGCTTCCTTTATTTCCCAGCGCGGACTTCGCCATGCCCCACCTCGTACTGCTTTTTACCCCTGACCTGGAACGCGACGCCAATATCGGCGCCGTCTGCCGCGATCTGGCCGACACCATGCTGGAACAGCGCGACGAGCAGGGCAAGGCGGTTTTCCCCAAGGGCGGCACACGCGTGCTGGCCTACCCCGCCGCCTACTCGGCCGTTGCCGATGGCAAGGGCGACTACGGCTTCTGCTATGCCAATCTGCGCATGGGCGCTGGCCGCAGCAGCCTCGTCCACAAGCAGGTCGGCGACGCCCTGCTGGCCACGCTGCGGCGCCACTTCGATCCGGTGCTGGCGCAACGCCCTGTGGGCGTCACCCTGCAAATCGACGAAGGCAGCGGCCAGGTCTATGACGCCAAGCACAGCAGCCTGCACCCCTTGTTCGCCAAGGCCTGAGCGGCCCGCCCTCGCCTCCCGCCCCTTACCGCTACTATCCCATGCTCTCTTCCGACATCATTGAACAAGCCGCCGCCCGTCTCGACGACGCGGAACGCAGCGGCAAGCAAATCCGCCAATTCTCGCTGGAATACCCCGGCATCACCATCGAAGACGCCTACGCCATCCAGCGCGCCTGGGTCGCCAAGAAAATCGCTGATGGCCGCCGCCTGGTCGGTCACAAGATCGGCCTGACCTCGCGCGCCATGCAGGTCTCTTCCAACATCACCGAGCCCGACTACGGCGCGCTGCTCGACGATATGGTGTTCGAGGAAGGCTCGGACATTCCCATCAGCCGCTTCATCGTGCCCCGCGTGGAGGTCGAGCTGGCCTTCATCCTCGGCAAGCCGCTGCGCGGCCCCGGCTGCACCATCTTCGATGTCCTCGATGCCACCGAATATGTCGTGCCCGCGCTGGAAATCATCGACGCGCGCATTCACCAGATCGACCCGGAAACCAAGGTGACCCGCAAGGTCTTCGACACCATTTCCGACAATGCCGCCAATGCCGGCATCGTGCTGGGCGGCCGCCCGGTGCGCCCCAATGACATCGACCTGCGCCGCGTGCCCGCCATCCTGTACCGCAATGGCGTGATCGAAGAATCCGGCGTCTCTGCTGCCGTCCTCAACCATCCCGCCAAGGGCGTGGCATGGCTGGCCAATAAACTGGCCCCGTACGGTGTTACGCTGGAAGCGGGCCAGACCATTCTGGGCGGCTCCTTCACCCGCCCGGTGACGGGCAGCGTCGGCGATACCTTCCATGTCGATTACGACATGCTGGGTTCCATCGCCTTCCGTTTCGTCTGAGGTACGAAGCATGGATCTCCCTATCAATACCTTCAAGAAGAACCTGAAAGCCCGCCCGCAGATCGGTCTGTGGGTCGGCCTGGCGGAAGGCTATGGCGCGGAAATCGCCGCCACCGCCGGGTTTGACTGGCTGCTGCTCGACGGCGAGCACGCCCCCAATGACCTGCGCGCCGTCCTGGCACAATTGCAGGCCGTGGCGCCCTATCACAGCCATCCCATTGTGCGCCCGGCCACCGGCGACGCCGTGCTGATCAAACAGCTGCTGGATATCGGCACGCAGACCCTGCTGGTGCCCATGGTGGAAAACGCCGAACAGGCGCGTCAGCTGGTGCGCGCCACGCGTTACCCGCCGCACGGCATTCGCGGCGTCGGCGCTGCGCTGGCGCGCGCTTCACGCTGGAACACGGTGCCGGACTACCTGAACCGCGCCGACGAGGAAATCTGCCTGCTGCTGCAGGTCGAGACCCCAACCGCCCTGGAAAGTCTCGATGAAATCGCCGCCGTCGAAGGCGTCGATGGCGTTTTCATCGGGCCGGCCGACCTGTCGGCCTCCATGGGGCATCGCGGCAACCCGGGCCACCCGGATGTGCAGGCGGCCATCGAAGACGGCATCGCCCGTATCGTCAAGGCAGGCAAGGCCGCGGGCATCCTCTCGGCCAATGAAGCCCTGGCGCGGCGCTATCTGGAACTGGGCTGCGCCTTTGTCGCCGTCGGCGTCGATACCAGCCTGCTCGCCAATGCGCTGGGCCAACTGGCTGCCCGCTTCCAGGGTGACGGCAAGGCCCCCGCGCCGGCACAGCCCGCAGGCCCCGGCTACTGATGACACAGTGGCCTTCACGGGCCACTCGCTGCTCCCGCTGTACCGCTAGCTAGATCGCCGCCGCACGACGGCAAGAGAAACCCAGGAGACATCCATGTCCAGCCAGGAATTCGATTACGTCATTATCGGTGCCGGTTCCGCCGGCGCCGTGATCGCCGCCCAGATTATCCGGCGCGGCGGCGGCAGCGTCCTGCTGCTGGAAGCCGGCGGCAATGACGACAATCTGCTGATCCGCATGCCAGCGGGCGTCGCCAAGATCATCGCCAAGAAAACCTGGCCCTATATGACCGATCCTGCGCCGGAAACACTGAACCGGCCGATGATCGTGGCGCAAGGCAAGGTGCTGGGCGGCAGCAGTTCGGTCAACGGCATGATTTATATGCGCGGCCATCGCGAAGATTACGACGCCTGGGCGCAGCAGCACCAATGCCAGGGCTGGGGCTTCGACGACCTGCTGCCGTACTTCAAGCGCGCCGAAGCGCACGAGAGCCTGACGGGTGAATACCATGGCAATGACGGCCTGCTGCCGGTCAGCGAAAACCGCTACCGCCATCCGCTGTCCATGGCCTTCGTCCGCGCCGGACAGGAACTGGGCCTGGATTACGTCAACGATTTCAACGGCAAGTCGCAGCAAGGCGTGGGCTATTACCAGACCACCACCCTGCGCGGCGAGCGCGCCAGCACCTCACGCACCTACCTGAAAGCCATTCAGGGCAAAGGGCAGTTTGAACTGATCCTCGACGCCATGGTGGAAAAAATCAATCTGCAGGGCAAGCGCGCCGAAGGCGTGACCTATCGGCGCGGCCAGGGCGCGCCCGTCACGGTCAAGGCACGCCGTGAAGTGATTGTCTGCGCCGGCGCCATCGGCTCGCCCAAGCTGCTGATGCTCTCAGGCATCGGCCCGGCCGCCCATTTGCAGGAATATGGCATTACCCCTGTGCAGGATCTGCCCGTCGGCCAGCATTTCAAGGATCACCTGCACCTGTCGGTCAACGCCGAAACCCGCGCGCCTATCAGCCTGTACGGCCAGGATAGCGGTTTCAACGCCATCCGCAACGGCATCGAATGGCTGGCCTTCCGTTCCGGCCCGGTCAGTTCCAACGTGCTGGAAGGCGGCGCCTTCGTCGATACCCACGGCGAAGGCCGCCCGGATGTGCAAATCCATTTCCTGCCCATTCTGGATACCTGGGATGACCCCGACGGCGTCGGCAAGGGCCGCACCCATGGTCTGACCCTGAAAGTCGGCCACCTGCGCCCGCGCTCCGAAGGGGAAGTGCTGCTGGCCAGCGCCGATCCGGCAGCCTTGCCCCGCATCAAGGCCAATTTCCTGTCCCACCCTGACGACCTGCCAGCCCAGATGCGAGCCGTGCGCCTGGGATTGCAGTTCCTCGGCACCCGTACCATGCAGCCCTTGCTGCGCGATATTTTCTCGCCCAACCCCGACTGGCTGAATGATGCGGCCGCGCTGGAACAGTTTGTCCGGGGCGGAGTCAAAACCACTTATCACCCCATAGGCACCTGCCGCATGGGGCCGAATCCCGCCAGCACCGTGGTCGGCACAGACTTGCGGGTGCACGGCATCGACGGCCTGCGCGTCGCCGATTCTTCGATCTTCCCGGATATTCCCAGCGGCAATACCAACGCGCCGGTCATCGCCGTCGCCGAAAAAGCCGCCGACCTGATTCTGGGCCATCCCCACTGATTATCACGGCATACGGCAAGCCGAACACAAGGAGTCATTCCCTATGAGCCAAGTTACTCTGCTCCCCGAAGTCGAAGCCTTCCTGGCCCGCCAGCACGGCCATTTCATCGACGGCCAGGCGGCTGCCAGCAGCGGCACGCGCATTACCATTGTCAACCCGGCCACGGGCCAGGCCGTCGCCAGCATTGCCAGCGCCACGCAGGCGGATATCGACGCTGCCGTCGCGTCGTCGCAGCGCGCCTTCCAGGGCGCCTGGGCCAACACCACCCCGGCGCAACGCGGCGAACTGCTGCTGCGCATTGCCGACAAGCTGCTGCAACACACGGAAGAGCTGGCCCAGCTGGAAACCCTGCAATCAGGCAAGCTGATCAATATTTCGCGTGCCTTCGAAGTCGGCCAGGCAGCCGCGTTCCTGCGCCACTATGCTGGCGCCGCCACGCGCATCACCGGTGAAACCATCAACCCGTCGCTGCCCTCCTTCAACGGCGAGCGCTACACCGCCTTCACGCGCCGCGAACCCCTGGGCGTCGTGGCCGGCATCGTGCCCTGGAATTTCTCCATCATGATCGCCGTCTGGAAATTCGGCTCGGCGCTGGCCACGGGTTGCACCAGCATTATCAAACCCAGCGAATTCACGCCGCTCACGCTGCTACGCGTGGCCGAACTGGCGCGTGAAGCCGGCCTGCCGGACGGTGTGCTGAACGTGCTCAATGGCGGCGGCGATGTGGGCCGCCAGCTCATCGAGCATGATGGCACGGCCAAGGTCAGCTTCACCGGTTCGGTGCCCACCGGCATCGCCGTGGGGCGCACTGCGCTGGAAGCCAAGCTGACGCGCTTCACGCTGGAACTGGGCGGCAAGAACTCGGTCGGTTTCCTCAAGGATGTCGAGGCCGATAAGGCGGTGGCCGGCATCATGGAAGCAGGCTTTCTGCACCAGGGCCAGATCTGCGCCGCTGGCGAACGTTTCTTCGTGCACCGCTCGCGCCAGGACGAAATCCTGGAAAAACTCTCCGCCACCCTGGGCACGCTGCGCATCGGCGACCCCCTGGATGACGCCTCGCAATTCGGCCCGCTGTCCAACAAGCCGCACTTCGACAAACTGCTGTCGCTGTTCTCGCAGGCCCGCGCCGAAGGCTGCACGATTGTCCACGGCGCCAAACCGGTAGATGGCCCCGGCTATTTCGTCGAACCTACCGTGCTGGTAGCCAAGGATGCCAAGGCGGCGCTGCTCAATGAAGAAACCTTCGGCCCCGTCGCGACCTTCCTGCCTTACGACGACGAAGAAGAACTGCTGAGCCTCTTCAACGACACGCCCTATGGTCTGTCGGCCAGTCTCTGGACCAACGACCTGGGCAAGGCCCTCAACTATGTGCCGCGCATTCAGGCCGGCACGGTCTGGGTCAACATGCATACGCTGCTGGATCCCGCCGTGCCCTTCGGCGGCGCCAAGCAGTCCGGCCTGGGCCGTGAATTCGGCTCGGCTTTCATCGACGACTACACGGAACTGAAGTCCGTCATCATCCGGCATTGAGATCAGGATCTGACCATGAGCACCCAACACACCCCCTCTTCCCTGGCGCTGAGCGACACCCGCCTGCTGCGCACGCAAGCCTACATCGGCGGCCAATGGGTCGATGCCGATAGCGGCAAGGCCTTCCCGGTCACCAACCCTGCCGATCTGAGCCAGATCGCCAGCGTACCGTCACTGGGCGAAGCCGAAACCGACCGCGCCATCCAGGCCGCCGAACAGGCGCTGCCCGCCTGGCGCGCGCTGACGGCCAAGCAGCGCTCCGCGCTGCTGCGCCGCTGGTTCGAGCTGATGATGGAAAACCAGGAAGACCTGGCCCGCCTGCTCAGCCTGGAACAAGGCAAGCCGCTGGCGGAAAGCCGTGGCGAAATCGCCTATGGCGCCAGCTTCATCGAATGGTTTGCCGAAGAAGCCAAGCGCATCTACGGCGACATCATTCCGCAAGACCGTTCGGGCCGCCGCCTGCTGGTGGTGAAGCAGCCCATAGGCGTGGTCGCTGCCATCACCCCCTGGAACTTCCCCAACGCGATGATCACCCGCAAGGCCGGCCCGGCATTGGCCGCAGGCTGCACCATCGTGATCAAGCCGGCCTCGGAAACCCCGCTGTCGGCACTGGCGCTGGCGGAGCTGGCCGCCCGCGCCGGCATCCCTGCGGGTGTGGTGAACGTGGTCACCGGCGACGCCCGCGCCATCGGCGGCGCGCTGACGCGCAGCCCCATCGTGCGCAAGCTGTCCTTCACCGGCTCTACCGGCATCGGCAAGCTACTGATGGCGCAAAGCGCCGACACCATGAAGAAGGTCAGCATGGAACTGGGGGGCAACGCGCCCTTCATCGTCTTTGATGACGCCGATCTCGACGCGGCCATTCAAGGCGTGATCGCCTCGAAATTCCGCAACAGCGGCCAGACCTGCGTCTGCACCAACCGCGTGCTGGTGCAGGATGGCATCTATGATGCCTTCGCCGCCAAGCTGACCGAAGCCGTCAACGCGCTCAAGGTCGCGCCGGCCCAGGAAGACGGCGCGGAACAAGGCCCGCTGATCAATGCCAAGGCCATCACCAAGGTGGAAGAACACATCGCCGACGCGATCGGCAAAGGCGCGCGGGTACTGGCCGGCGGCAAACCGCATGCGCTGGGCGGCACTTTCTTCGAGCCTACCGTGCTGGGCGATGTCACGCCGGACATGCTGGTGGCGCGCGACGAGACCTTCGGCCCGCTGGCGCCTATCTTCCGTTTCAGCACCGAAGAGGACGCCATCCGCATGGCCAACGACACCGAGTTCGGCCTGGCTTCCTATCTGTTTACGCGTGACCTGGGCCGCGCCTGGCGCGTCAGCGAAGCGCTGGAATACGGCATGGTTGGCGTCAATGAAGGCATCATCTCCACCGAGATCGCGCCTTTCGGCGGCATCAAGGAATCGGGCATGGGCCGCGAAGGCTCCAAGTACGGCATCGAAGACTATCTCGAAATGAAGTACATCTGCATGGGCGGCATCGGCGCCTGATTACCAGGCCCGGCTTGCCGCTGCGGCCCGTCACACCGACCGTGACGGGCCGCAGCCGCCCCGGCGCAGGCGTGCGCTTGCGCCGGGGCGCCGTGCTTTGAACACCGGCGGAACACCTGTGGAGCACCGGCGGCCCGATGGCGGCAGCAGGAAATACCCTTCTGCGCGCCCGCCTTCCGCACCGTTGCGTGCCCGGTCTTGCTACCATCCGCTACATTCTGCGCCACCCCGGCCCTGTCCAGACATCATGCGGCCCTGGCCGCGCCCTCTAAAAACAGGCGCAAGGCCCACGGCCTGCCGCCGTTGGCGATGTCATGCGGCGCGATCCCCGCCCCACCCCGATTGACCTCAGATATAGGCATACCCATCGTTGACGAGCACTCCCTGGAAAACCGCGTCCATCCCTTTTCTGGACCTGAGCCCCGTTCATGATCAGCGCTATGCCGACGCCGATTTTCATTGCGACGCGCATGGCCGGCTCAGCACTTATTTCGGGCGCAGCGTGCCGGTGCACCGGCATGACCGTTTCTTCCAGATTCATTGCATCTTCAATGGCCAGGTTCACCTTTACCTGGATGACCAGCAATACCGCCTGCCCGGACCCGTCTGCTTTTTTACTCCGCCAGGCATTCCCCATGCCTTCGTCACGGACAGCGATAGCGAAGGCATCACGCTGACGGTTCGGCAGCAGCGCGTCTGGCCCCTGTTTCAAGGCGAGGCTGAATTGAGCCTGGCGCTGGGCCAGCCCCTGTGCGTGGATCTCGGCCCCCACCAGGCGCATGAACATGACGCAGGCCTCGCCCTGGTACGCCTGTTCCACCAGGCCCAGGCGGAATTCCACGCAGAGCATCCCGGCCGTGACGGCAATCTGATGGCCTTGCTGCGCCTTATCATCGCAACCCTGCTGCGGCTGGGCGCCGCCGCGCCGGCACGCCGCCCGGTCGCCCCCACGGAACTGCAACACTTTCATCGCTTCAACCAGCTCGTCGTGGAACACTGCGTGGATAACTGGCCGCTGCAGCGCTATGCCGATCAGCTGGGGCTGACCACGGCCCGGCTGAACCTGATCTGCCGCCGCCTGGCCGATATGTCATCCAAACAAATCATTGCCGAGCGCCAGTTGCAGGAAGCCAAACGCCTGCTGCTGCACAGCAATCAATCCGTCAGCGAGATATGTTTCGCGCTGGGCTTCCAGGACCCGGCCTATTTTTCGCGCTTTTTCAGCCTGCGTACCGGCATGCCGCCGATCCGTTATCGCCAGTTAGGGGCGACGCCTGGCGCCTTGCGAAAAATCCAAGCTTAACGACGAAAGCTGCATTCCTCTCGCGCGGCGGTCTTCCTACCATATCAGTGACGCGCATGTGCCCTCCGGGGGCCCGGCGGCAGGCCCCTGGCCTGCCTCGTCCCGGCTGCCGCCATGCCATGCCCGGCACACCCAAAGACAGGAAAGGAGACTCCCCGCATGTATCCCGAAAGCTATCGCAGTAATTCCCAGCGGCCCCTGACAGGCGAGGAATACCTCGCCAGCCTGCGTGACGGCCGCGAAATTTATATCTACGGCGACCGCGTCGAAGACGTCACCGCCCACCCGGCTTTCCGCAACGCGGCCGCATCGGTCGCGCGCCTCTACGACGCCCTGCATGATCCTGCCACCAAGGACGAGCTGTGCTGGGACACGGATACCGGTAGTGGCGGCTACACCCACAAATTTTTCACCATCCCCCGCACCCAGGATGAACTGCGAGCCCAGCGCGATGCCATTGCCGCCTGGTCGCGCCTCACCTACGGCTGGATGGGCCGCACACCGGACTACAAAGCCGCCTTCGGCCAGGCGCTGGGCGCCAACCCCGAGTTCTATGGCCGTTTTGCCGATAACGCGCGCCATTGGTACCGCCGCATCCAGGAGTCCGTGCTGTACCTCAACCACGCCATCGTGAATCCACCCATAGACCGCAACCTGCCCAGTGATCAGGTCAGCGATGTGTTCATGCGCATCGTCGAAGAAAACGATAAAGGCATTGTGGTCAGCGGCGCCAAAGTGGTCGCCACCAATTCCGCGCTCACGCATTACAACTTCATCGGCTTCGGGTCTGCGCAGGTCATGGGCGACAACACCGATTTCGCCGTCATGTTCCTGGCGCCGATGAACGCCAAGGGTGTCAAACTGATCTGCCGCCCGTCCTACGAGTTGCAGGCCGGCCTGACTGGCGGCGCCTTTGAATATCCGCTGTCGAGCCGCTTCGACGAGAATGACGCCATTCTGATCCTCGATCATGTCTTCGTCCCCTGGGAAGATGTGCTGGTCCACCGCGATTACGAGCGTTGCCGCAGCTTTGCCAGCCAGGGCGGTTTTGGCCGTATCTACCCCATGCAGGGCTGCACCCGGCTGGCAGTCAAGCTGGACTTCATCAGCGGCCTGCTGGTCAAAGCGCTGGAATGCACCGGCACGCTGGAATTCCGCGGGGTCGCGGCCCAGGTCGGCGAAGTGATCGCCTGGCGCAACCTGTTCTGGTCGCTGACCGACGCCATGCACGGCGCCGCCGAACGGCAGGACCACTGGAGCACCCCTGCCTTGCTGCCCAGCAACCAGGCCATGCAAACCTATCGCGTCATGGCGCCGACCGCGTATCCGGCCATCAAGAAAATCATCGAACAGACCGTCGCCAGCGGCCTGATCTACCTGCCCTCCGGCGCCCGCGATCTGGCCAACCCGGAACTGGACAAATACCTCTCGGTGTATTGCCGCGGTTCGGGCGGCATGGATCATGTGCAGCGCATCAAGATCCTGAAACTGATGTGGGATGCCATAGGCAGTGAATTCGGCGGCCGCCACGAGCTGTATGAAATCAATTACGCCGGCAACCAGGACGATATCCGCCTGCAAACCCTGGGCTATGCCAAGGGTTCGGGCAAACTGGCTGCCATGGTAGGGCTGGTGGATCAATGCCTGTCCGAATATGACCAGCATGGCTGGAAGGTGCCGCACCTGCACAACTCGGATGACATCAACGCGCTGGATCGCATCCGCCAGGCCGGGCAGGCGTGAATCACAGCGGGTCTTATGCCATGAGCACACCTTGCCCTATGCCCTCTGCCAGCCTGGCCCTCCCGCCTGCGCAGGACCCGCGGGTCCTGCGCCGCGCGCTGGGCAACTTTGCCACTGGCGTGACGATTGTCACGGCGACCTCGCCCGCGGGCGAACGCACGGGCGTGACTGCCAACAGCTTCAATTCGGTGTCGCTGGATCCGCCCCTGGTGCTGTGGAGCCTGGACAAGCGTTCGGGCAGCTGCGCCGTGTTCGAGCAGGCCAGCCATTTCGCCGTCAATATCCTGTCCTCGGACCAGATCCCGCTGTCCAATCAGTTTGCCCGGCCCAATACCGATAAGTTCGCTGGCGTGGCCTTGCGCGAAGGCCATGGCGGCAGCCTGTTGCTGGAAGGTTGCGCCGCCAGCTTCCAGTGCGAAAAGCATGAAGTCGTTGATGCCGGTGACCACTGGATTCTGATCGGCCGGGTGCTGGCATTCGAAGATGGCGGCCAGGCTCCCTTGCTGTACCACCAGGGCCGCTACGCCATTGCCCAGGCGCATCCCCATCTACCGGCAGGACAGGCCGCCTGAGACAGGCGCGGCGCGGGCCGGCCGCGCCGCCTGGAAAATAGGGGGTTCCACCCGCTGGAACTCTTCCCTACACCGGCGCAAAATCCGTCATAATCGGGGCTTCACCGCCGCACCTGGCTGACATAAACGCATGCCGCGAAAACCATATGGCCAGGCGGTACAACGGTGCCCAGGAGACTGTCCCTGCCACGGGTCAGCACCGGCACGCGCCAGCCGCGCCTGACCGGTCATATCCGCCTGCCTCCGGCAGGGGCGCCTCTTCCGCAGATTTCCCCCATGTCTATCATCACCCGTCCGTTTCTTACCCTCTCGCTGCTGCAGGCCCGTGAAGCTTCCATGCAGTTTTTCCGTCCTTCGCTCAATCGCCACAGCCTCACCGAGCAGCAATGGCGCATTCTGCGCACGCTGGAGCAGCATGGCGACATGGAAAGCCACCAGCTGGCCGACCTGGTCTGTATTCTGAAACCCAGCATGACCGGCATTCTGAACCGCATGGAACGCGATGGCCTGGTCAGCAAACGCAAAGCCGAGCATGACCAGCGCCGCATCTATGTCAGCATTACGGAAAATGGCAGCAACATCTACCAGCGCATGACGCAGGAGGTCGAGCAAAACCACAAGCGGCTGCAACAGCAGTTCGGCAAGGACAAGCTGGACCAATTGCTGGCCCTGCTCGACGAACTCAAGCAAGTCAAACCCTGAGGCTGGCGGCCAGGCCTGCGGCGCCAGACACGCCTGAGCTGGGCAACGATCGCATCATGCATATCCCGACTGGACAACCCATCCCCAACCTCGGCATCGGCCATTTGGCCGGCGCCGAGCATGCCGAGGCGGATGTCCATTACGCCGAGCTGGATACCCTGGCCAACCGGCTGGGCCGCAGCATGTCGGTACACCGGCATGACCGCTATTTCCAGGTGCATTATGTTGCCAGCGGCGCGGTGCGGGTGCATATGGACGACAGTCTGTACCGGCTCGACGGGCCGATGATTTTCCTGACGCCGCCCGCCTTCGCCCACGCCTTCGTCACCGAAGACAATGCCAGCGGCCATGTGCTGACCGTGCGGCAGCCCATCATCACTGATCTGTTGAATGCGGAACCCGGCCTGGCGCATGGGCAATCCATTGCCCCCATCTGCCTGTCCATCGAAGCGCTGGATGCGCGCCACCGTGATGAAATCCACGGCCTGACCCAACTGTTCGAGCGTTTGCGCGCCGAGTTTCAATCACGCCATCCCGCCCGCGCCCAGGCCTTGCGCCTGCTGGCGCAGCTGGCCTTCATCAGCCTGTTGCGTCTGGCGCCGGCTTCGATACCCGCGCCCCCGGCGCGCAAAGACGACCTGGCGTTGTTCCGCGCCTTCAATACCTTGCTGGAAGAACACTTTCTGCAGCATTGGCCGATTGCGCGGTACTGTGAATTGCTGCACGTCAGCGACCTGCGCCTGAACGAGGCCTGCCGGCGCGTGGCCGGCTATTCCTCCAAGCAATTGGCCAATGAAAGGCTGCTGCAGGAATCCAAGCGGCTGCTGATTTTCACCAGCCACCCGGTCGCTGAAATCGCCCATTTGCTGGGTTTCAAAGACCCGGCGTATTTCAGCCGTTTCTTCCATCGCCTGGCGGGCCAGCCGCCAGGCGCCTTCAGGGCTGAGGCTGCGAGTCGATAACCGCCGCCAGCACCGTGCGGAACGCATGCATTTGCGCCGGGCTGAACTGGCCGAAGACACGCTCCTGCTGCGCCTGGGCCACTTCCCAGACCGCCTTGGCTTCAGCCGCGCCCGCTTCCGTCAGCAAGACGCCATCGGCGGCGCTCTGCACCAAGCCGCGTTCACGCAACAAGGCCAACGCCCCGTCGATTTCGCGGGCCGGCATATCCGCTTCGCGTACCAGCGCACCTTGGCTCAGGGGCTGCACAGGGTCCAGCACCATCAGCAAGCGGGCCTCACCGGCACGCCAGCCGGTCTTGAGCTGCTCGGGCTGATAATCTTCCTGATAGCGGCGCACTGCCTGGGTCATCAGGTAATAGAAATTGTCGCGCAGACGCGATTGATAGCCGCTGGGCAGCTGCGGCGCGGCATTCTCGCCGCGCGCGCCATGCGGGTGCGGCAACACCATGGAATACGCGCCCTGGTGGTACAGCAAAGGCGCCTGGCCGCCATCTTCAAACGCCAGCACCCGGCCGATCAGAATCCAGTGGTCACCGGCATCAACGACTTCATGCTTTTCGCACTGGAAGCTGGCGGCGCAACCTTCCAGCAACAGGCTGCCGCCATGGCCTTCGCGCAAGGCCACGCCAGCGAACTTATCGGTATTGGGCCGGGCAAACTGATTGGACAGCGGGATCTGGTCCGAGGACAGGATATTGACGGCGAAATGGCTGGCCTGCTCGAACACGGCGCAGCTGCCCGAACGCTTGTCCAGGCTCCACAGCACCAGGGGCGGATCCAGCGACACCGAATTGAAGCTGTTGGCAGTCACGCCCGTGCGTTCGCCCGCGGGCGAGGTCGCCGTGACAATCGTCACGCCGGTGGCAAAGTTGCCCAGCGCGCGGCGCAGGACCCGCGGGTCTATTGAAGTCCCCGTCTGAGTGGCTTGTGTCATATCGTCTCCTTGCCATCCATGGCGGGCGGCGCGCAGCGCGCTGCGCCATCCATGATGGAAAACGGCTGCCCCGGCAAGCGGGCAACCCTAAGGTGCCGGGCCGCCAGGCAGGCGCCGGATAAGCGCATGACTGGCACAACCCAGGCACGGTCCCTCATCAAGTCAGGGTAGGATCGGGATCCAGGCCCATCAGTTCACGGCCCAGGATCTGGGCGCAAACGTCATAGTCAGTGTAGGCGTGCGCGCCAGTCATGTGGCTATCGCGGAACAGACGCTGCATTTCATTGGTTTCGAACCAAGCGCCGCCGCCGGCAGCGGCAAACAGGCGGTCCACCGCTTCGATACACATCTTGACGGCGTAAGCCTGGTTGGTGCGCCAGAACGTCAGCGTTTCACGCGTCGGGTAACGCTTGGCTTCGCCGTGCTCGCGGTGTTCTTCCCAGGTCTTTTCCAGCAGGGCGCGGGCGGCAGCGATCTGGTGCGTCGATTCGGCCAGACGCATCAGGGCCGGCACCGAATTGCCGACGGTCGCGCCAGTATAGGCACGCACGCGGTTCTTGGTTTTTTCCTTGAAGGCTTCCAGCATGCGCTCGGCCACACCCAGGCTGATGGAAGAAAAACCGCTGGCAAAGTACGGACGGTACGGCGTGTAGAAGATCTTGCTGTCGGGGTACAGACCGAAACCGGCAGACTTGCCTTCCATCATGTCCTTGGCGGCCTGGATGCGGTGATTGGGCACGAAAGCCTTGTCCACCACCAGGGTCTTGGAGCCGCTGCCGCGCATGCCGATGGCATACCAGTCATCCAGGATTTCATAATCCTGGCGCGGCAACACGGCAAAACAGTAAACCTTTTCACCCGCTTCATTCGGGCGGTGGAAGCCCAGGATGGCCCATTCCGCGTGGTCGCAACCGCTGCTCCAGCCCATGCGGCCGCTGAACAGCACGCCGCCCTCGACTTCTTCGATCTTGCCGAACGGCGCAATGCTGCTGCTGGCAGTCGCGTCTGGGTTGGCGCCCCAGACTTCGTCCTGCAACTGCTTGGGGAACATGGCCATCTGGTGATTATGGGTGCACAGCAGGCTGAACGCCCAGGCCGTGCTGGCGCAGGCGCCCGCCAGGGTCACGATGCACTGGGCAAAATCCGGCAGCGACATTTCCAGGCCACCGTAGGCCTTGGGTAGGAAGGCCCGGTTCAGGCCGATGCTCTTGAGCAGGGCGATGTTTTCAGCCGGCACCTGACGGTCTTGTTCAGCCTGGGCCGCACGCGAAGCGATCTCCGGCAGCAGTGCCTTGACCTTCTCCAGCATCGGATTGGAAATTGTGTTTTCCATATCTGTCTCCGTATAAATGGCCGCTTTGGAAAATGTGCGGCCAGGCAAGCCAGGAATATGGAAAACCTTTACATGACAGCCGTTTGCCGCTGTCAAACAGGTATCCCTGGCAGATTACGAGGAGATTATAAATATGTTAATGATGCCCCTGAAATGCAATATTCCGGGCAATCATTGCACTTTTCCATGAACCAAGGGAAAACCCTCAGCCATTCCGTTCGCTGCGCAGGCAACAGGTTTGACCCCCATCCCTGCGCCCAGCATAAAGCAAAAGGCGCCGCGCGGGCGCCGTCTATGGACGCCGCGCCAAGATCACAACCGAGCGACCGATACCTCGGTCGCTTTGACGAACGCCAGGACATCGGTGCCGACCTCCAGCCCCAAATCATGCACAGAGCGGGTGGTAATCACAGAGGTGACAATACCGGCAGGTGTCTCAATTTCCACTTCCGAGACGACCGGACCAAGAATCAGGGCTTTAACTTTTCCGCGGAACTGATTGCGCGCATTGATGGAAGAAACTGTCATGGTGACACTCCTGAAAAAGTGGACAAGACTGGCAGCAGCGCTGCCAGCAAACGCCCCAGGCAGAGGGGCGGAATACCGCGCAAGCGCCTCAGACCGCCAACTGCAGACGGCTGGCCAGGCGCCCCAGGTCGTAGGAAGCGTGCGGCTCCCGGGCAGGCAGCAACAGGCTGACGGCGGTGACCGCGGCGTCCAGGCGTTCGCGGATGCTTTCGTCAAATTGGGCCTGCCCCGCTTCATCCAGCCGCACCTGGGCCTCGGTGGCATAGACTCCCGCCAGAATATGGCGCGCCCCCAAGGCAGACAATACGGGTTTAAGGCTATATTCCAGCGCCAGCAGATGCGCCGCGCTGCCGCCGCTGGCCAGCGGCAAGACAATTTTCCCCGCCAGCGCCGTCTGATCCAGCAAGTCCAGCAAGGCTTTTAAGCCGCCCGCGAACGACGCCTTATAGACAGGCGTGGCAATCAGCACGACACGAGCGGGCGCCACGCGCTGGCGCAAACGGGCGGCATCCTGCCCGGCATAATTGCCCTGCACGAGATCCTCCGCGCAGATATCCTGCAGGCCCAGGCTGTCCACGGCACCATGTTGCCGCGCCAGCGCCTGCGCGGCATAGCGCAGCAAGGCGTTTGAACGTGAACGGGCCGATGGGCTGCCCGCGATCGCGATGATAGACATAACGGCGTAAGACCTTATTCCGCAACCAGGCCTGTCACCCGCTCCGGTACGGCACACCGGAACCGCCAGACCAAACCCTCATGCTACCCAGGCGCTGCGGAAATCCGAACGACGCTTTTCCTATTTCCTAATGACCCGCCGCCGCAGACCGGCCTCCGGCCCGCCAGGCGGCGGCAGCAGCGCCAGGCTATTCGATGACCTCGAATTCCACACTGGCGGTCTGTCCGGCCTCGTCAAGCAGACTGATGCGGTAACGGCCTGGCCGCTGCAGCGCGACCCTCAGCAAGCCGGCCACTTCCTGCGCGGGCAAGGCATGCCCGTTCATATACCACCAGCGCTGGCCGCTGCCGCCCAGGGCGCTCAGGTTCAACGTGACCGGCGCCTGGCTGCGCGCCGGACGGCGCAGGCGGTCACCTTCGCGCACACCCAGAATCACCAGCGGCGTGCCGGTTTCCAGCGCCGGCGGCGGGCACTCAGGCGCCGCGGCAGGCAAACGCGCCAACAAACGTTCCTGGCGCGGCAGCCACGGTTCCAGCGGCTGCGGCCAGGCCACCAGGCTGGCTGCGCTGGCGCCCGGGCAGGCTGCGGCAACCCGCCGCCCGGACGGCCCAACCCAATAATCCAGCAACAGACCCATGCCTGGGCGCTGATCCCCCGCCAACAGAGTGGGCGGCGTCACGCCATCCAGCACCCAGGCCTGACGGGCCTGGCGGCAATCCGGGCTATCTTCCGGCATGTGCTGGCCCAAAGGCCAGCAAATACGCGCCACCCCTACCGCTGGCGGTGCCGTTGCCGCCATCTGGCGCGCCAGGCTATCGCTTTCGCGATGCGCCAGCCGGTGCACCTGAAATAACAAGGGCGCTGCCGCCGCCTGCCCAAACTGGCCAGCGACCGGCGCGCCATCCGGGCGGCCCACCCAAACGCCAATCAAATAGCGCGGCCCCACCCCGACCGCCCAGGCATCGCGAAAGCCATAACTGGTTCCAGTTTTCCAGGCCAGCGCATTGGCGCCTGCCGGCGCCTGGTCCGGCGCCAGGCGGCCGCTCAGTACCTGCCGGGTAATCCAGGCGGCGCCCGGCGAAATCAAACGGCGTTCCGTCAAAGGCGCG
Organism: Kerstersia sp.; assembly: GCF_052103615.1. Lineage (NCBI taxonomy): Bacteria > Pseudomonadati > Pseudomonadota > Betaproteobacteria > Burkholderiales > Alcaligenaceae > Kerstersia > Kerstersia sp. Next base: position 48,539 of record NZ_JBQEKA010000012.1, read on the forward strand.
TCTGCCGCAAACCGGGGCGCCGCCAGCTGGCCGTCACGCGCATAAACACTGTATGCCGCGACCAGTTGCTCCAGCGAACTGCCGGCGCCCCCCAATATCAAGGACAGGTTAGGCGTCGCCTGCGCAGGCAGGCGCAAAGGCAGCCCGGCTTCGCGCAGTTCCCCGGCGAAACGCGCCGGGCCATAGGCTTCCAGCAATTGCACCAGGGGCAGGTTCAAGGAGCGTGACAAGGCTTCTGCCGCCGAGACCGGACCGGAAAAATCCGCCGCGAAGTTCTGCGGCCGGTACTCGCCATAATGACGCGGCACATCCTGCAACAGAGAAGAGGAGTGGATCAGCCCTTCATCGAGGGCCATGGCAAACAGAAAAGGCTTCAAGGTGGAGCCTGGCGAACGGGTCGCCGTCACCATATCGACCTGTCCGTTACGCGCCGCGTCCAGGAAATCCACCGACCCGGCGTAGGCGCGCACCGCCATATTGCTGTGCTCAATCACCAGCACGGCGGCCGATACCCTGGGCGGCAGCGTGGCCTTCCAGCGCTGCATGGCCTGCTCGATGCGCAATTGCAGCATGCCATCTATGGTGGTGCGTATCACCGCCCCCGCGCCCGGCTGCTGCGCCAGACGCCGCGCCAGCAGCGGCGCTGCCTGGGGTCGGGGCAAGGAGAACAGATAGACCGGCTCCATCAGGGCTTCATCGACTTGCGCCTGGCTCCAGATGCCCTGCTCCGCCATGCGCTGCAGTACCTTGTCGCGGGCCTGCCGCGCCAGCTCCGGGTGGCGGTCTGGCCTCAAGCGGCTGGGCGCCTGCGGCAATACCGCCAGCAGCGCGGCTTCGGCGCGGCTCAAATCCGCGGGCGGCTTGCCCAGGTACGTCCAGCTGGCAGCGGCGACCCCTTCCAGAACGCCGCCAAACGGCGCCCGGTTCAGGTACATCTCAAGAATCTCTTCCTTGGAATAGTGCCATTCCAATTGCAGCGTGCGCCAGACCTGGCGCAGCTTGCCCGCCACGGTGCGGGGATGCGGATCCAGCAAACGCGCCACTTGCATGGAAATCGTGCTGCCGCCGGACACCACCCGCCCGTAGCGCAGGTTCAGCCAGCTGGCACGCCCCAGGGCCACCGGATTGATGCCGGGATGCTGCCAGAACCAGCGATCCTCATAAGCCAGCAGGGCTTGGACGTAATACGGCGAGATCTCTTCCCGCCTGGACTCATAGCGCCACACCCCTTGCGCATCGGCAAAACGCCAGAGCGGCGTGCCATCTTCGGCCAGCACGACCCTGGCCGTTTCCGCCGGCGGCACAGGCAAAGGGAAGCAATAGTCCGCCAGCCAAAGCAGGCCCGCCATCAGCAGCAGGCCCAGCAATACTCCGCCGCCGCGGCGCCGCCAGCGGCCTGCCCGTTGCGCCTTCACCATGCCGCGGCCCGGCCGTCACCCGGACGGCCGCCGCGCCGCGGCGCTTGCGGCTGCCCTGCCCTCGCCATCATTCCCATCCTGGCATGCCTGCCTGTCAGGGCTTGATGGTCAGACGCCCCGGCGCGGCGCCCAGACCATTCTTCGCCGGTGTGTACATGGACTCGACAAAGGGCGGCGGCACCAGATAAGAACCCGGCGTCACGGCACGCGCCAGGTACAGCAAATGGGTGTTCAAGCCCTGGGACAAAGGCAATGCGGCGACATAACGGTCATCCCGGTATTCCTGATGGGTAATCGTCGTCTGCATCGCCTGCTGCCACAGGTTGCGCACATTTTCGCCCGCCTGCTCCAGGCTGGCGGACGCATGCGCCAGATTCTGGTTTTCAGGCTCCAAGCCGGCCGGCAGCAAATCCACGACCAGCGCATCCGGCACATAGAGACTCGCACGCACCGTCAGCGACACCAGCACCAGCTCGCCGCTGCGCACATTGGCAAGATTAAGCGGCCGGCCTTCCAGATCCAGGTATTGGCGCCGGATGGCAATCCCGTTGTCCTGCGCCTGCGGCACCGTGTTCGGGTAGCCGCGCAGCGTCAGGCTGGCGTACAGCGCGGTGGCGCCATCATTGCGCACCGTCAGCGCGTTCCCCGCCAGGTCGGTAGCAGGCACCATGATGCCCCGCGTGCGATCCGAAGAGATGGTTTCGCTATTGCCGCCCGCTTCCCAGGTGGCCGTCCAGCGCGGCTGTTGCGATTGATCCAGACGCACGGCCGCCAGCAGCAGCGATGCCCGCTCTTGCGTCGATAGCCAGCGTTGGTCATGCATCAGCTCGGACACGGACAGCAGCAATTGATTGCGCGCCTCGGGCAGAACCTCTGCCTCAAGCATCAATTGCAGAATGGCAGCGCCATCCCGCAACTGGCTGCCGTAGTCATTGAGCCAGTAATTTTCTGGACGCTGCTTATCCAGCGCTTCGCGCAGCGCGGTTTCGCCGCGCTGGCTGTCGCCCATGGCAATCAATGCCAGCCCCAGATGCGCCAGGGGCAAGCCGGATTGTGAGATATCCCGGCGTTCGAACAGCGAACGCAGACTGGCCAGCGGCACCTGCTTGCTGCGCGCCAGCACCGATCCGGCATAGGCGCGCACCGCGAAAATGGCATGACCGGGATACTCGGAGCGGAAGTCCAGGCCCACATTGCCATCCGTCAAATAAGACTGCAGCCTGCGGGTTGCCTGCTCCAGCGCATGGGCCGGCACCTCATGGCCCTGCGCTTTGGCACGCAGCAGGAAGTCGGTGGCATAAACAGTCACCCAATGCGCTTCCGGCGACTCCGGGCTCCACAGGCCGAAAGAACCATCGGCGCGCTGCATCGACAACAGTCGCTGAATGCCGGTATCCACCGATTTGCGGCGCTGCTCGTCCGGTTCGCTGCTGACCCCCAAACGCCTGAGCGCGGCCTGATCCAGATACAGCGAGGCATACAGGCCGCTGACAGTCTGCTCGGTGCAGCCATAGGGGTAGGCGATCAGTTCACTGATCTGCTCGGCCACATTCAAGGGCGGCTGCGATGACAGATCCAGCACGGCTTGCAGGCCACCAGCCTGCCAGCCGCCATCAACATTGGCAGGCAACGTCCAGGCCTCGCCGGACGCGGGCAGAACCGCGCGGAACTTGCGCGTCTGCGCAGGCACCGCCGGGCGCACCCCGATCTGCCACTGGCGCGTCAGGGTGCTATCGGCCTCATCAGGCAGTTTCAGGCCGCTGATCTTGACCGTGACCGTGCCCTGGCCGAAGCCGCCGACCGCCTTGATAGGCAGATCCAGCGTGCGTTTGGCGCCATCGGCCAGCTTGAGCGGCATGCCCTGGGCGCGCTCATCATCGGCTGCCAGCGAACCGCTGAACGCCAGGCTGACATTCAGATCCTGCGCGGCACCCGACAGATTGTGCAGATCCAGCGCCAGCGTGCTGCGGTCACCGCCAGCCAGGAAGCGCGGCGCCGCCAGCTCCGCGACCAAAGGCGCGGAAACCACGGTCTCAGCTTCGCTCGCGCCATAAGAAGCGTCGTTCCAGACCTGCGCCATGACACGCAGCTGGCCGTTGAAATCCGGCACATCCACGTTGACATCCACATAGCCTTCGGCATTGGTCACGGCGGGCGCGGCCAGCAGCGACACCAGCCTGACGGTAGTCAATGGCGGCAAACCGCCGGGCGCCGATGCGGCGTCCCCGCCGAATGCCAGCGAAGCCTGGCGGAAATTGCCGCCCTCGATCAAACGGCCATAAATATCCAACTGATCAACGCCATAACGCTTGCGGCCAAAGAAGGCGGTAAAAGGATCCGGCGTCTTGAATTCGGTAATGTTGAGAATGCCCACATCCACGGCGGACAGCAGCACATGGGTATTGGCGACCGGCTTGCCGTGCTCGTCCCTGACTTGCACGCGCGTGTTCAGGGCACGCTCGGGACGCATTTGCGCCGGCGCATCCAGCGTCACGCTCAGCTTGCGGTCTTGGCGCGACAGCGGCAGATACAGGATGCCCACGGCCCGCTTGGGCGTTTGCAAGGTCTTGCGCTCGCCGGGGCGCACCACCAGCGCGCTGATATACAAATCATGGCGATCCCAGTCACGCGCTACCGGAATCTCGAATACCTTGCCTTCTGCCGGCACATCTATGGCCTGCCACCACAACGGGCCTTCGGACGATTCCACCAGCAAATAGCCGCTTCCCGCCACGGGCGGCGCCACCGTCACCTTGGCAACCTCACCGGCCCGGTAGGATGCCTTGTCCAGAGTCAGGGCCACCTGGTCAGGGCGCATCACGCCCATGCCTTCGCCGGTATCCTGCCAGCGGTAGCCCGCCCAGAAACGCGCGCTGGACACCATTCCGGTATCCGGGTCTTCCACTTCCACCCGGTATGGCCCCCACTCCACCAGGAAGCCTGCCTGGGCAGCCTGGCCGGCCTCCACGTCTATCGTGCGCTCTTCGATAACAAAATGCTTTTCATCATAGCGGTAGCCCCAGCCGTCGCTGCCGCCATACGTCCAGTAATAATCCCGGCGCTCACGTACCAGCCGCACGATCAATCCCTTCGCGGCCAGGCGCTTGCCTTCACGGTCGGAAAGCACAATGCCGACTTCTGCCAGGGCATCCATGTCCACACTGCCGTCATCGTCGATATTGATCACGCGCAGGCCCGGCAGACGGTCTGCCGGCCACACCGCGACCGACTGGCGGCGTGTGACCGGGCGGCCGCCGGTTTCCTGGACGCTGGCCTGCAAGGTCACCTGCACAGGCGAACGGGCCTCGCGCCACAGCGAGGGCTGGGAGATGATGGATGTGCCGTCATCCTCCAGCACAGAGGGTTCCAGCTCAATGGTCTGGGTCAGCCCGGTTTCATCGACACGGCCGAACTGATAGCCCGGCAAGGCCGCCACGGCTTCGCGCAGCGGCGCCACATAAATCTGCCCGGACAGGCGGTTGCCGCCGGCAGGCGCGCCATACAGATAGCGCGCTTCGATACCGAAATCCACGTCATCGTCCGGTTGCAGCAGCCCCGCTGGCTCTTCCAGCGCCAGGCTGAGGCGCTCCGGCATGAAATCCTCGACATGGAAGGTATAGGTATGCACGTCGTTATTGCCGGTACGCGCCTGCACGGTCCACAAACCGGCCTGCCCATCCGCGGGCAAGGCCAGATCACGCTGGTACAGGCCGCCGCTATCGGCGGTCCAGGTGAAGCGCAAACGCACATTGCCATCCGGCTGCATGACCTCGACCGCCACCGGCTGCGCCGGTACCGTTTTGCCGTCCGCGTCGCGCAGCAGCGCGTTGACTGGCACGGTTTCCCCAGGACGGTACAGATCACGCGGCCCGAACATGAAGAAATTCAGGCTGCCTGCCGGAGGGCCCTGCACGGTGAATTCGGACAAATCCAGCACGGATGTCGCAAGCCGCAGCAAAGTCGTCTGGCCATCCTGATGGGCCATCACCAGGCGGGCTTCCTCTTTCTGAGGCAATTCCAGCATGCCGTGGCCATCAGTGCGGCCGCTGGCCAGCACCTTGCCTTCTTTGTCATGCACCGAAACCTCTACCCCCGACTGCGCCTTGCCGCCCGCCAATGCCTGCGTCAGCACCAGCATGCGGTCCTGGTAGCGGTGCACGGATAAGCCAATATCGCTGAGGCTGAAGAGCGTCACCGGCAAGGAATACTGGTAACTGCCAGCCTGCTGCATCACAGCAAAATACACGCCTGGCTGCTTGAGCGGCTCGATATTGCCCAGCGGCAGCAGCACGGTTTCCCGGATATTGGGTTTGGTATGCAGGTCAAAGCGGCCCGAATACACCAGATCGGCGCTTTTGGTCAGATAGTCGGCATCCCAGAGATCCATGCCGCCGCGCAGATTGCCATATTCCAGCACCGAGACCAGCTGGTCGGGATGGATGCGGAAGAAATCGACATTGACCTTGTCAACATTCAGCGCCATCACGGGCAGGCCGTCAACCAGTTCCGTCGGCAGCAGCGAACCGCTGGAGGCAAAGCCCACCACAGGATCGGCATCACGCGTCGTGATCTGCTGCTTGTTTTCCCGTTCCAGACGCGTGCCGCCCAGGCTGGAAAGGCCCTGCTCCACCGTGACAACGAGGGTACGGTGCGGCGCCAGAGGCCCCAGCGTGGCGGTCATCAGGTTGGCAGACAGCTGCCAGGCGCCATCCACCTTGCCGCTCTTCTGGTCCACGGCGCTCAAATAATCCGCCAGTTTCTGCTGCGGATCCAGGGGCGCGGAAAAAGTGACGGCCAGCGCCGCGCCGCCATCCTGCTGGATTTCGGAAATATCCAGCACTTCCAGCTTGCGCCCCGCATACACACGCGCCAGTTCGGCGCGCTCTTCGGCAGTCAGGGGGCCTCGCGCGCCCGGCCCAGGAGCGGCGGACGCGGACGCTGATTCGGCAACCGTACCGGCAGCCGCCGGCGGCTGGGTCGCAGGCGTGCGGTCGCAGGCGGCCAGGATCGCTAACGACAGGGCTACAGCAAGAGTCCTGAACGACATGACGGATATTCCAGAAAGAGAAGAGAACCCCGTTTCTGGCCGCCATGGCGGCCAGAAATCAGGGCTGACAGGTGGTCATCAATTCACCCCAGCGGCATTCGCCTGCTGGTCGGCATGGTAGGAGGAACGGACCATGGCGCCAACAGCGGCATGGCTGAAGCCCATGTCATACGCTTCGCGCTCGAACATGGCGAAGACATCCGGGTGCACATAACGCAGCACGGGCAAGTGGTGCTCGGACGGCTGCAGATATTGGCCTATCGTCAGCATATCGACGTTGTGCTCACGCATATCGCGCATGACCTGCAGGATTTCCTCGTCGGTTTCCCCCAAGCCCAGCATCAGCCCGGACTTGGTCGGGATATGCGGCTGGCGTTCCTTGAACTGGGCCAGCAGCTTGAGCGAGTGCATGTAATCGGAGCCCGGACGTGACTGGCGATACAGGCGCGGCACGGTTTCCAGATTGTGGTTCATGACATCGGGCGGCGCGATATCGAAGATATCCAGCGCCCGCTCCAGGCGGCCGCGGAAGTCCGGCACCAGCACTTCAATGCGGGTATTGGGCGACAGTTCGCGGATGCGTTGAATGCATTCGACAAAGTGCGCGGCACCGCCATCGCGCAGGTCATCACGGTCCACCGAGGTGATGACCACATAGGACAGCTTCATGGCAGCGATAGAGCGCGCCAGGTTCAGCGGCTCATCGACATCCAGCGGATCGGGACGCCCATGGCCGACATCACAGAACGGGCAGCGCCGGGTGCATTTGTCACCCATAATCATGAAGGTCGCCGTCCCCTTGCCGAAACATTCGCCGATGTTCGGGCAGGAGGCTTCTTCGCAGACCGTGAACAGATTGTGTTCACGCAGGATCTTTTTGATCTCGTAAAAGCGCGAACCGGGCGTGGCCGCCTTGACGCGGATCCATTCCGGCTTTTTCAGGCGCTCCACCGGCACGATCTTGATAGGGATGCGTGCGGTCTTGGCTTGCGACTTCTGTTTCTGGGTCGGGTCGTACACCGGCTGCGCGGCGGCAGGCTGCGCTGCACCAGCGGCAGCCGGCACGGCGGTGTTCACGGTTTCTGCGGTTTGGCTCATGCGTAGAATCTTTTGCAGCGCAGCAAGCTTTTGGCCTGGCCGCGCAGGAAGAAAGAGGAATACCACCAGTTTACTACCCCTGGCCAGCGATGCCAGTCCCAGGGATCGTTACACAAGGTTATCGGGCTATTATCCGCCGCCCGCAAGCGTCTCATCCGGTTCAGGCCAGCAAGTTGCGCCACAGACTGGCAGCCAGTTCATCACCGGCTGCGCCGAACTCCCGCTGCACGCCGAAATGCGCCAGATCCACCGTCCGCAACCCGGCATAACCGCAAGGGTTGATGCGCCCGAAGGGCTCCAGATCCATCGCCAGATTCAGCGATACCCCATGGTACGCCCTGCCATTGCGGATCTTCACGCCCAGCGCCGCCACCTTGCCGACATTGGCCGCAGGCTGGCCGGGCAGCGCCGGCAAAGGCGTCTGCCCATCAAGCGGCACATAAATGCCCGGCGCGCCAGCCTGACGGCAGGCACCCGCCAGCCCCCAGCTTTCCAGCGCGTCCAGCACCCCCTGCTCCAGCCGGTACACATAGTCGCGCACATGGATGCCGACGCGGCGCAAATCAAACAACACATAGGCCATGATCTGCCCCGGGCCGTGATAAGTCACTTGCCCGCCCCGGTCACACTGCACGACAGGAATGTCTCCCGGGCACAACAGATGCTCGGGCTTGCCGGCCTGCCCCAGGGTATAGACCGGCGTATGTTCGGTCAGCCAGATTTCATCCCCGGACTGCGCATCACGCTGGTCGGTATAACTGCGCATGGCTTCCCAGACCGGCAGATAGGCCACCGGCCCGGCCAGGCGCCGCGTCAGGCTCGCGGGCGCAGTGCTGGCGCCAGGAGATGCGCCAGGAGATGCACCATACGCTGGCGCATCCGCCGCACGGTTCATCACAGCAGATAGACCACCATGGGATGCCCGTGCAGGGCGCGGTAAAGATTATCCAGCTGCTCGCGGGAGTTCGCGCGCACCGTGAAGGTCAGCCCGACATATTTGCCGCCGCTGCTGGCGCGTTTTTCCACGTTGGCGGGATCGAAATCAGGCGCGTGCTCACGCACGACCGCACTCAGCTGGTCTTCCAGTTCAGGGTGCTGGCGCCCCATGACCTTGACGGGGAAGTCCAGCGGAAATTCGAGTACGGGTTGCTGCGGGGTCGTCATGACTACGGCTCCAAAATAATGTCAGTCGGCCTGAAGCGGCGCTTGCGCCATCAAGGCCTCAATACGCGCATCATACGCTTGCGCCAGACGGCGGAACACCGGGCCGGGCTTGCCCGCGCCCACGGCGGCGCCATCGCGCTGCAGAATGGGCAGGACTTCCTTGCTGGCGGAGGTCAGCAACAATTCGTCAGCGCTTTCGACTTCGGCCCGCGTGATCTCACGCGCAATGAATTCGATCCCGGCCTCACGCGCCAGTTCGGCCATCAGGCCATAACGTATGCCTTCCAGCAGCTTAGGGCCCAGGGGCGGAGCCAGCAATTTGCCATCGCGCACCACCCAGGCATTGCAAGACGAACCTTCCGTCAGCAGGCCATCCCGGAATTGCAGGACCTCATCGACGCCCGCATCGACCGCGGCCTGTTTGGCCAGGATATTGCCCAGCAGCGATGTCGATTTGATATCGCAGTGCAGCCAGCGTTCATCGGTCATGCTGATGACGGCCAGCCCGCGTTCACGCGTTGCCGCATCAGGCCGCGTGAACGGTGTGGCCATGGCGAATACGGTGGGTTCGGGCGCCGGCACAGGAAAGGGATGATCGCGGCGCGCCACGCCGCGCGTGACTTGCAGATAGACGATGCAATGCTTGGCAGGCTGCCGCGCAATCAGAGTGTGCACGATATCCCGCACCCCTGCCATGCCCATGGGCAGCGCCAGGCGGATCGCCGCCAGACTGCGCTCCAGCCGCGCCAGATGCTCGTCCATCCGGAACGGACGGCCATGATAGGCGGGCACCACTTCATAAATGCCATCGCCAAAGATGAAACCGCGATCCAGCACGGAAATCTTCGCTTCCCCGACTGGCAGGTAAGCACCATTGAGATAAGCCAGCGTATCGGCTGCCATGCCAGGGATCATCGTGATTCCTTGCGGCCCATTCCGGCCGCGCCAATGTAAACGGGCCGCTGCAAAACGCCGCGGCCACGCAAAAAAGGAAACAGGCGCCCGCATGCCAGCCAGCGCCTGCCATGCGGGGCGGCGGCCGGCGCAGGCTCATCCACGCCCGCTGCGCCCCTGTGACTCAATCAAACCAGGATTTGACGTTATCAACGATACGGCCGAAGAAGCCTGCGCGTTCGACCTCCTGCTTGACCACCAGCGGCGCCGTCGTCAGCACCTTGTCATCCAGCGAGAGCGAGACCGTCCCGATTTCCTGGCCGACATGCAAGGGGGCCAGCAAGGGATCCGGGCGCGCGGCGACCGGTTTGACGTCCTCGGCGCGGCCACGCGGCACCGACAGCCACAGCGGCTCTGCGGTGCCCAGCTGCACCGAATCTTCCTTGCCTTCGCGCACCGGCACCACCAGGTTGGCGCTATCGTCGGCAAAGACCTTCACGGTATCGAAGTTCTGGAAGCTCCAGTTGAGCAGCTTCAGGCTTTCCTCGGCGCGGGCGGCATCACTATCCGTCCCCACGACAACCGTCAGGATGCGGCGGTCGCCACGCATGGCGGTTGCGATCAGGCAATAACCCGCGGCATCGGTGAAACCGGTTTTCATGCCATCGACCGACGGATCGGCCCACAGCAAGCGGTTGCGGTTGGGCTGGGTGATGTTGTTGTAGGTGAATTCGCGCTGTTTATAAAAGCCGAAATACTGGGGGTAATCGCGGATCAGCGCCGTTGCCAGCGTCGCCAGGTCGCGCACCGTGGTGATGTGCTGCGGGTCGGGCAAACCGGTGGCATTCATGAAGTGGCTGGCCTTCATGCCCAGGCGCTGCGCTTCCTTGTTCATCAGGTCGGCGAAAACCGCTTCGCTGCCCGCCACGGTTTCCGCAACGGCGACCGACGCGTCATTGCCGGACTGCACGATCATGCCTTGCAGCAATTCGTTGAAAGTCACCGGCTTGCGCGGTTCGATGAACATGCGTGAGCCGCCGGTCTTCCAGGCTTGCTGCGATACCGGCACCTGCTGATCGGGGGTGACGCGCTTTTCGTCCAGTGCGGCAAACGCCAGATAAGCCGTCATGACTTTGGTCAGCGAGGCCGGTTCGACCTGGGTATCAGGATGCGATGCCGCCAACACCTGGCCGCTGGTCACGTCGATGGTGATCCAGGCCCGCGCGGCAATGACCGGGGCCGGGATGGACGACAGCTCGGCCACCGGCGTCGGCGCGCCTGGCGCCACAGTAGTCTGGGCCGTCGCCAGCAATGGCGCAGCGGCCAGCGCCAACGTCACCAGGGTACGCCGCACAGGACGCCATGGGGATTTCTTGTGAGAAGCAGCTGTCATGGATAAAACACGGAAAAACAGATCCGGGGGCACGGCGCACTGCCCGGCCCCGGATGGGGTTCAGGGGGGAAGCGGTTATTGTCGCACCTTCCCGCCGGCACACGAAAGCAAACGGCGGAAACCCTCTGTAACGACACGGTAACCGCATGCGTAGCAACAGATATCAATCGCACCAGGCGGTGTGACCCCGCAACGCCTGGCAAAGTTCCGGGGAATCGCCCGCTCAGCCGCACAAGCGGGCAATGTGCGCTTCCATCAGGCCCCGGAGCGTAATCAAGTGGCCATGGAAGAAATGCCCGGCTCCCGGCACGACCGTAACGGGCACGCCGTCAGCCCGCAGCCAATCAAACACCTCCGCCAGCGGCACGACATCATCCACTTCGCCGTGCACCAGCAAGGTGCGGTCCAGCGGCACCCGGCTCGGCTGCTCCTGGCCCTCCAGCGCAAAGCGCGCCACGGCCGGCCCGGCCAGCATCAAGGCATCCGGCGCGCTGCCGCGCTGCGCGAAGGCCTCATAGACATGCGCCGCCACGGCCGTGCCAAAAGAAAAGCCGCCCAGCGCCCAGGCGCCCGCGGCCGCCTGCGGGTAGCGCGCACGGAATTGCTCCACCAGGCCTATCATGTCCCGCGTTTCGCCGCGCGCATGATCGAAGCTGCCTGCCGATTGCCCCACGCCGCGAAAATCCGGGCGTACCGCCACCAGGCCGCGCTGGTTGGCCGCACGCGCAATCGTCGTCACCACCTTGTTGCCGCGCGCGCCGCCATGCAAAGGGTGCGGATGCAGCACCAGCGCCCAGCCCCGCACGTCGCCATCCGGCCAATCCAGCGCGCAATCTATGCGCCCAGCCTCGCCGTCAAATTCGACGGTTTCCGTTCTTGCTGCCATAGCTCGTCCTCCTGTTACTACCAATGGCCAATCTCTACAGGCCAAATCATACCGGTGCGGGCCTGCGGCAGACAGGTCCG
>NZ_JBQEKA010000013.1:0-60465 GCF_052103615.1 Kerstersia sp.
CAGGCGGCAAGCAGCAACAGACAGGACAGCCCGATGCCGCCTTTTTTCAAGGCCTGGCGGCGCCCGTCGCGGCGCAATATCTGTTCGACGGCGCTGCTTGCGGCCAGGCCGTCTAGCTGCTGGCGGCGTTTGCCGAAATCGGCGTCCAGCGCGGTGATGCGCTGCCAGGCCAGTTCATGGTCCGGGTGTTGCGCGCGCCAGCGCTGACAGGCGGCGCGAAGATCCGCGCCCTCTTCGCAGCGCAGGCGGATCAGCCAGTCGATGGCGGCGGAAACAATGCTTTCATCGGGTTGGCGGGCCGTGGCGGGCAGGCTGAGCAAGGCTCGCATGGATCAGGCTCCGTAGGCGATGCGGTAGCACTGCAGGTAGGCTTTGCTCATGTCACGTTTGATGGCGCTCAGATGCAGTCCCAGGCGTTCGGCAATTTCCGGGTAGCTCAGGCCTTCAAGTTGGGCCAGCAGGAAAATGCGCCGGGTGCGCAGATCGAAGTTTTCCACCATGGCGCATAGCGCTTCCAGGGTTTCCATGACGATGCAGCGGGTTTCGACGGATGGCGCGTATTGGTCAGGCTGGGCGGCCAGGGCTTCCAGATAGGCGCGTTCGAGCCGGGCGCGCCGGTGGCGGCTGACGATCAGGCTGTCGGCCACGACGGTGAGATAGGAGCGCGGCGCTGCCAGAACCGGGGTCAGGTCTATACGCATCAAGCGCAGGAAGGCATCCTGCGCCAGGTCGGCTGCGGCATCGCCGTCACGCCCCAGCTTGCGTCGCAGCAGGGAGATCAGCCAGCTGTGATGCGCATGGTAGAGGTCAGACAGGGTCTGCTGGCGCAGCGAATCAATGGGTGTCATGGCAGTATTCGCAAAAGGAAGCCAACGCTGCATATTAAGATACATGAAAATAAGACACGATCTCAACATTATTTGAGTTGTCTGTGCGGATACTGCAACGTCATGCGCCAGAGGCCAGACAGCCGGGCGCTCTGCAAAGTGCTGGGCAAGGTGTTTGCTAAAGCGTTCAGCACGAGCGGGCGTGCGCTGGCCGGCTGCAGGGTTGGCCGGCTTGTGGGTAAGTCTATGGAAAACCTTGTGCGCTAGCTGTGCGTAACCCTGTGGAGGGGTTGTGGATAGTTTGTGGGCAAGCTATCCGCAGCCACGCGGGCACCATGCTGCGGGCCAGCGGCAGCGAAGCCCCCGCAAGGCGTGGGGCCGGGCCGGCCGCAGGAGTGAAGCCTGGATGGCGAGGGCGCGCACATGGGCGGGGTTGCCCATGTGCGTGATGGCAGCGCTTTGGCAGTGCTTCATGGCCGTACGTTGGCAGCACTGTCTGGCCAGGCTGAGCCAGGCTGGCGCGCATTCAGCAGGCCGGTTTGGCCAGGCCCAGGTGGTCGCGCAAGGTTTTGCCTTCGTATTCCTTGCGGAACAGGCCGCGCTTTTGCAGGACAGGCACAACCTGCTCGATGAAGTCTTCGATGCTGGCCGGCAGCGCGGGAGGCATCAGGTTGAAGCCGTCGGCACCTTCATTGCGGAACCAGTGCTCCATTTCATCGGCAATGCTTTCCGGAGTGCCTATCATGGTGCAGTGGCCGCCGCCTGCCGCCAGCCGGCCCAGCAGCTGGCGCAGGGTGGGCTGTTCTTTTTCGATGATGCGCAGAATGGTGCCGTAGCGCCCTTTGGGGCCGGGGAAGGTTTCCAGCGGCGGCAAAGGCGGCACCGGGGCGTCCAGCTCCCAGTTCATGCAGTCCTGGTAAATGAAGGTTTCCAGCTGGCGCAGCGAGGCTTCGCTGGGCAGCAGTTCATCCAGTTCGCGCTGCTTGGCGCGGGCTTCTGCTTCGGTGGAGCCGACATAGGTCACCAGGCCAGGCATGATGGGCACATTTTCCGTGCGCCCGGCTTCGCGCACGCGGCGCTTGATGTCCCGATAGTAGGATTGGGCGGCAGGCAGGTCATAGGCGACAGCGTAAATGGCTTCGGCGCGGCGCGCCGCCAGATCCCGCCCCTGGTCGGAGGCGCCAGCCTGGAACAGGACCGGATGGCGCTGCGGCATGGGCGGCACCGTCAGCGGGCCATCAACCAGGAAATGTTTGCCATGATGCTTGACCGGGCGCACTTTGGCCGCGTCGGCGAAGTCCCCTGCCCGGTCGAATTTGAGGGCATCGGCGTCCCAGGAATTCCAGAGAGCCAGCACGGCATCGACAAATTCTTCCGCGCGCTCGTAACGCCATTCGTGCGGCGGCATGGCTTCGTAGCCGTGGTTGCGGGCTTCGGTGTCGAACATTGACGTCACCACGTTCCAGCCGATGCGGCCGCCGGAGATATGATCCAGCGAGGCCACCATGCGGGCAGCATGGAACGGGGTGAAGAAGGTGCTGGAAACGGTGCTGATGAGGCCCACGCGCTCGGTGGCGCGGCTCATGGCAGACAGCATGGTCAGGGGTTCGAGGAACCAGTAAGGGCCGTCCGCGACATTGCCGGCGGCCTGGCCATCGGCGAAGAAGACGGCGTCCAGCTTGCCGCGTTCGGCCAGCCGCGCCAGTTCTTCGTAATAGCGGATATCTCCCATGCGCTCGACCGATGAGGCCGGGTGGCGCCAGGCGGCGCGGTGGTGGCCGCAGCCGAGAATGAACAGATTCAGGTGCATCATGATTTGTACTGGCCTCAGTTTTTCACCAGGCCGCCATCAACCACCAGGTTTTGCCCGGTGATGGCGCGTGCCCAGGGCGATGCGAAGAACAGCACGGCGTCCGCCAGTTCCGCAGGCTCAGTCACGCTGCGCAGGGGGGTGTTCGCGGCGATCAGGTCGAACACGGCTTCAGGGGTGGCAGAGGATGCGTCGGTGGTGCGCAGCAGGCCGCCAGACACCATATTGACGGTGATGCCGTCCGGGCCGAGGTCTTGCGACAGCGTGCGGGTGAAAGCCAGCAGCGCCGCCTTGGCGGCGGTGTAGTCGTGATAGGGCACGACCGGATTCTGCACGAGGTTGGTGCCGATATTGACGATACGGCCATAGCGGGCGGCGCGCATGCCGGGCAAGGCCGCCTGCATGGTGTTGAGCGCGCCGCGCAGCGCGCCTTCCGCCTGTTGCTGCAATTGTTCCCAGGTCAGCTGGTCGGCATGGGGCCGGGCATCGCCGTTGAAGCTGAAGCTGGGCAAGGCATTATTGACGACGGTGGTAATGCTGCCGCCAAAATGGGCCTGGGCGCTTTCGAACAGCTGGCGCACAGCGGCAGCGTCGCGGACGTCGGCTTGCAGCGCCAGCGCTTGTTGCGGGGCGCTGGCAGCCAAGGCCTGCGCCGCGTCGCGGCTATTGTGGTAGTTGATGACCACTTTGGCGCCAGCGGCCAGGAAGGCCCGGCTGATGGCAGCCCCCAGCCCGCGCGCGCCGCCGGTGACGAGGACGATCTGCTGGTCAAGATTGGGAGTCGTATTGCTGTGGTGGGGCATGGCCCTCTCCCCCGGAAAGGGCGAAGAGGACGACGGCGTGGGGCCACTTGGGCCGGATGCGCCTGGACATCCCTTCGCCAGTGTGAACTGGATCAGGTTCTACGGGTGTCATCTCAGCCCCTGGTTTGGCCAGGGACACCCCGTGTCGCATAGTCCGTCAACATAGCATGGAACACCGGCACCGCGAAATTGCTCATGGGGCTGCCGTATCGGCTGATTGGCATCGGCAGGTGCCTATAATCAATTTCTTCCAGCCTCTTTTGTTTCTTCCAGGAGTTTCATGATGTCTGCCCCTACTGCGACTGATGCCAAGCAGGTGCCCTTGTCCGCAGCGTCCCGGACGCTGGTTGATGCGGTGCGTACCCGTTATGCCACCAAAGCCTATGATGCCAACCGGCGGCTGGCGCCAGAACAGCTGGATGCCTTGCTGACCTTGCTGCGTTCCAGCCCTTCTTCCGTGAACTCCCAGCCCTGGCATTTCCTGGTGGCAGCCAGCGACGAAGCGCGGGATCGCATCGCTGCGCGGCTGGAAGGCAATTTTGCGTATAACGCCAGCAAGGTGCGTGATGCTTCCCATGTGGTGGTGCTCTGCGCCCGCCAGCGCATGGATGACCAGCATCTGGCCGATGTTCTGGCGCAGGAGCAGAAGGATGGCCGCTTTGCGAGTGACGAGGCGCGCGAGAATCAGCGCAAATCCCGTCAGTCCTATGTCAACCTGCACCGCTACGAGCAGAAAGACGAGCAGCACTGGATGGAAAAGCAGGTGTACCTGGCGGCCGGCACTTTGCTGCTGGGGGCAGCGGCGCTGGGTGTGGATGCCACGCCTATCGAGGGTTTCGATTTCCGTACCATCGACGAGGAATTCGGGCTGCGCGCCCAGGGCTACAGCAGCGTCGTGATGGTGGCGCTGGGGTATCACAGCGATACGGATTTCAACGCCCAGCTGCCCAAGTCGCGCTTGCCGCAAGAGCAAGTGATCACGGTGCTCTGACCGTATTGCGCCGCCCTGGGCCGGGCGGGCGCTGTCAGCCTGAGCTGCGCGGACGGCGCGGAAAATAAAAAAGGGCTGGAGATATCTCCAGCCCTTTTTTTGCGGGGCCGGTCTTCAGGACCGGCCCTTGCCTGCGCATCGGGATCAGCTATTGGCCGCCTTGGAGTTGGCCTTGTTGATCTTGCGGGTGATGACCCATTGCTGGGTAATGGACAGGGCGTTGTTGACGCACCAGTACAGCACCAGACCGGCAGGGAAGAAGAACATCATCCCGCCGAACACCAGCGGCATAATCATCATGACCTTGGCCTGGATGGGATCCGGCGGCGTGGGGTTCAGTTTGATCTGCACGAACATGGTCAGCATCATGACGGCGGGCAGGATGAAGAAGGGATCCGGCGCAGCCAGGTTGTGAACCCACAGAATCCACGGCGCGTCACGCATTTCCACGCTGGCCAGCAACACCCAGTAGAGCGCGATGAACACGGGAATCTGCACGATCATGGGCAGGCAGCCGCCCAGCGGATTGATCTTCTCGGTGCGGTACAGCTCCATCATGGCGGCATTCAGCTTGGCACGGTCATCGCCGTACTTCTGCTTCAGCGCCTGCAGGCGCGGCGCGACATTCTTCATGCGCGCCATGGAACGGTAGCTGGCCGAAGCCAAGGGGAAGAACAGCAGCTTGATCAGCACCGTCAGGGCGACGATGGACCAGCCCCAGTTGTGCAGCAGGCTGTGCAGCCAGGTCAGCAGCACGAACAGCGGTTTGGCGATGATGGTCAGCCAGCCGTAGTCCACCACCAGGTCCAGGCCCGGCGCGACTTCAGACAGCGCCTTCTGGTCCTGCGGGCCAACCCACAGTTGCGCGTCCATGCCGGCGGAAGCACCGGGAGCGATGGCGCCCAGCGATTCGATGGTGCGTGCGGTATAGAGATTGGGCTGAATTTGCACCAGTTCGTTTTTGCGCAGCGTGCCTTCCGGCGGCACCCAGGCGGTGACGAAGTAGTGCTGAACCATGCCGATCCAGCCGTTATTGGTCTCGCGCTCGTACTTGGCCTTGTTCTTCTCGATATCGGAGAAGCTCACCTTCTGGAATTTCTCGGCGTCGGAATAGACAGCCGGGCCGGTGAAGGTGCTGTAGAAGCTGGACGTGTTGGGCGGATTGTTGCCGTCACGGGTGATCTGCAGGTACAGCGAAGGAGTAATCGCCTGTTCGGAGCGGTTGATCACTTCATGGCGCACGTGGATATCGTAGCGGCCCTGTTGCAGCGTATAGGTCTTGCGCAGCACGGCGCCGCCGGATTCGGCTTCGAACACCACGACCTGAGAACCATCGGCAGCCTGGGTGTGGCTGACCAGCGCGAAGGGCGTCAGGTGATTGGGGAACGCAACACCGTTGACGCTGCCGACGGCACCCGTTTGCACCACGTAGTAATTGCTCTGGACGTTATCCAGCAGCATTTCCGGGCGGGTCTCGTCTTCGGAGTCCTGGAATTTCAGCAAGGCGCCGCGCACGATTTGCGCGCCGTTCAGGTCGAAGTCCAGGCGCAGCACGCCGTTGTCGATGGTGACGGGCTTGCTGTCGGCCGTTGCGGCGGCCGCAGGCGCAGCGCCAGGCAGGCTGGCAGCAGCAGGCGGCGTGGGCGCGGCACTGACAGGGACGCTGGCGTCAGCGGGCGTGGCCGGCGCGGAGGCGTCCGGGGCTGTCGCTGCGGCTTCGGTGCTCGACGGAGCGAACAGCGAAGACTTGCCGTTATGAACCTGCCAGTTATTCCATAACAGCAGCAGCGAGAACAGGAAAATCATCCACAGGATGGTACGTCGGATATCCATTGGCGCATGCAGAAAGGGTGGGTGCGTATCGCAGCAAAGCGTGCCAGTTTAACGTAGCTTGATGCCGGGGCAGGCTTTTATGGCGGACTTTGTGCGGAAGAGGCCGGCTGAGTGCGTGCCGGGGCGGTATCCGGCACTGTGCCGGACGAGGTGGCATGGGTTTCCTGGGACGGGCCGTGCGCCTCGCAGGCACAGCAGGCATGCCTTGAGTGCGGCGGCACCGGATCCAGGCCGCCATGCGACCAGGGGTTGCAACGGCCTATGCGGCGCGCGGCCAGCCACAGGCCTTTACAGGCGCCGTGGGTTTCTATGGCCTCGATGGCATAGGCGGAACAGCTCGGGGTGAAGCGGCATTGGCGGCCGATCCAGGGGCTCAGGAAGAAACGGTAGAACCTGATCGGAGCAATCAGGAGTTTCTTGAGCATGGAATGGCTCGCTGGAAATGCGCTTCGGCTTCGGCGCGTATCTGGCGTTTCAGCTCGCTCAGCGACACCAGGGGCGCTTTGCTGTGCAGCCGGACGACGAAATCACGCGGCGGCAGACGATGACGCAAATGGCGGAAGACATCGCGCACTACCCGCTTGATGGTATTGCGCGTGACCGCCCTGGCAGCATGGCGCTTGGGTATGACCAGCCCTAGCCGGGCAAGCCCGGCAGATGCATCAACCGATGTCAGGACGAGCAAAGCCCCCCGTGCCACCCGCCTGCCCTTGAGCGCCGGAGCGAACTCATCGGGACTATGCAGTCTGGCTGAGGGGGGAAAGCTAGCGGAAATTTCCGCTGCGGACTGAGCTGGCGCGGGCGCTGTCGCCCGGACTGGCGCGGCCTGGGCCGCTGCGCAGTCAACACCGCGAGGTGCGCCGGCCATGCCGGCGTGCGGCACCTTAGACGGCGAGGCGCTTGCGGCCGCGGGCACGGCGTGCATTGATGATAGCGCGGCCAGCACGCGTCTTCATGCGGACACGGAAACCGTGGGTGCGCTTGCGGCGGGTAACGGAAGGCTGGAAGGTGCGTTTCATGGTCGGAACCTAAAAAGAGCAGCGGCCGGATTGAAGGCAAACACCCATGGAAACCGGCAGTCTGGAAAATGGAATTCGGAAAAGCCCACTATTTCAGCAAAGAATGCGTTGGGAGTCAATGGGTTGGTGGCTTTTAGGCTGGGGGCTGTTGTTCGAGTGATGCGTTGCCCTGCCGCAGATGCCTGTTGCGGCAGGGGATTTGCCTTGAGTCCCGGGCGGGTGGACGGGCTGCGGCGGGCCAGGTGGACAGGCCGTCAGGACGCAGTTGCTCATTTATTGAGCCTTGGCGCATTTTTTCGCTGCGGCGGCGTTGGCTGGCCATGACGCCGGGCTGACTTTTTCACATCGGCGCGGCCTCGGATTGGAAAAATCAATGACAGGTCGATGATTTACGAGAGGGGCCGGAATCTTGCGCCCAAGGCTGGCATGGCGCTGGATTGCACGGTAAAAAACACTGGCGGCAAACCTTATCCAAAGGAAAACCACTGCCCTATACACATCATCCTGTGGATAACTTCGCCGTGACGCGCTAGAATCGAGGTTTGGATCGCAAATGAAATGAACGAATTCTGGCAGACCTGTGTCCAGCGCTTGGAGCAGGACCTCCCCCCTCAGCAGATCAGTGCATGGATACGCCCTCTTGCGCCTATCGCGTTCGAGGAGGAGACATCCTTGCTGCGTATTGCCGCGCCTAACCGCTTCAAACTGGACTGGGTCCGCAAGAACTTTTCTACACAGATCGAAAGCCTGGCCAGTGATTGGTTTCAGCGCCCTGTGCAGGTTCAGTTCGAACTGGCGACCCATACCGCCCGTGCCCCTCTGGCCGCGCGGCCATCGGTCGCCGCGCCTGCTCCGGCAGGCATGGCCCATGCTGCCGCGCCGCAAGCCGCGCAAGCACCGGTGGCGCCGCCGCCTGTTGTGGAAACGGTGGATCCGGCCTACGAGCGCTCGCGCCTCAATACCGAGCTGACCTTCGACAACTTCGTGACGGGTAAGGCCAACCAGCTGGCGCGCGCCGCTGCCTTGCAAGTCGCGGAAAACCCCGGCGTGTCCTATAACCCGCTGTTCCTTTATGGCGGGGTAGGCCTGGGCAAGACCCACTTGATCCACGCCATCGGCAATGCCATGGTGCAGGCCGGGACGGGCGTGCGGGTGCGCTATGTGCATGCGGACCAATACGTGTCCGACGTCGTGAAGGCCTACCAGCGCAAGGCGTTTGATGAATTCAAGCGTTACTACCATTCGCTGGATCTGCTGCTGATCGACGATATTCAGTTCTTTTCGGGCAAGAACCGCACGCAGGAAGAGTTCTTCTATGCCTTCGAGGCAATGGTGGCCAAGCGCAAGCAGATCATCATTACCAGCGATACCTACCCGAAGGAACTGTCCGGTATTGAAGACCGCCTGATCTCGCGCTTCGATTCCGGCCTGACGGTCGCCATCGAGCCGCCGGAATTGGAAATGCGCGTCGCGATCCTGTTGCGCAAGGCCGATACGGAAGGCATGCGCATGCCCGAAGAAGTCGCGTTTTTCATTGCCAAGCATTTGCGCAGCAACGTGCGCGAATTGGAAGGGGCGCTGCGCAAGGTGCTGGCCTATGCCCGTTTCCATGGTCGTGAAGTGCTGACGGTGGAAATCTGCAAAGATGCGCTGAAAGATCTGCTGTCGGTGTCCAACGGGCAGATCACGGTGGAAAATATCCAGAAAACCGTAGCGGATTATTACAAGATTAAAGTGGCGGACATGTATTCCAAACGCCGTCCTGCCAATATTGCGATGCCGCGCCAGGTGGCGATGTACCTGGCCAAGGAGCTGACCCAGAAGAGCCTGCCGGAGATCGGTGATCTGTTTGGCGGCCGGGATCACACCACTGTCTTGCATGCAGTGCGTAAAATCTCGGAAGCCCGCACAAAACAGGCAGAACTCAATCACACCCTGCACGTATTGGAACAAACTCTGAAAGGATGATCATGCAACTGGTCCAGACATCGCGAGACACCCTGCTCAAGCCGCTGTCCGTGGTGGCCGGCATCGTAGAACGCCGCCACACTTTGCCCATTCTTGCGAACATCCTGCTGCGTAAGGAAGGCGAGCGCGTCTCCTTCATCGCCACGGATCTCGAAGTGCAGATTACCACCCATGCCGATTTCGGCGTTGGGCCGGAAACCGCCGCAACCACGGTGGCTGCCCGCAAGCTGGTCGATATTTTGCGCGCTTTGCCTGGCAGCGACGAAGTCCGCTTTACCCAGAAAGACAATAAATTGACGGTTCAGGCCGCCAAGAGCCGCTTTGCGTTGCAAACCCTGGCAGCTACCGAATACCCCACGCTGGCCCAGCCGGAAAAGTGGGATGTTTCCCTGAGCCTGCCGCAGAAGACTCTGCGCCACCTGTTCAATATGGTGCATTTCGCCATGGCGCAGCAGGATATCCGCTACTACCTGAACGGCATGCTGCTGGTCTTTGAACCGGGCCAGGTGCGTGCGGTCGCTACCGATGGCCACCGCCTGGCGCACTGTGCCACGGGCGCCGATGGCATTGAAGCGCGCCAGGAAGTCATTGTGCCGCGCAAGACCGTGCTGGAAATGCAGCGTTTGCTCGACGACAGCGACACGCCGGTTCAGGTGGATGTCGCCGCCGGCCAGATCCGCTTCCGCTTCGGTGATATCGAGCTGGTATCCAAGCTGGTGGAAGGCAAATTCCCGGATTTCACCCGGGTGATCCCGACGTCTTATACCCGCCACTTCACGATCAACCGTGAATTGCTGCTGGGCAGCCTGCAACGCGCCGCTATCCTCACGACCGACAAGTTCAAGGGCGTTCGCCTGCAATTGAGCGACAATCTGCTGAAAATCTCGGCAACTAACGCCGAACAGGAAGAAGCGCAGGAAGAACTGGACGTCGATTATTCGCACGAGGCGCTGGATGTCGGCTTCAACGTGACCTACCTGCTGGACGTGCTGTCCAACATGAAGACCGAACAGGTGCGCTGGTCCGTCATGCCGGATTCCAATGCCTCGGCTCTCATCACGCTGCCTGACGACGAGCAATTCAAGTACGTCGTCATGCCCATGCGCATCTAGGCGCGACAGGAACGGCGCGCGCCCATGAAGCGCCGCCTGTTCCCCTGCCCTGCGCCCTGGCCGGTAGCGATACGCCGGCCGCAATCTTTTTGTATCCGAGACTATGTCAGATCAACAGCAGAATTCCGCCAACAACGCCGGCTACGGTTCCGACTCGATCAAGATGCTCAAAGGCCTGGAGGCCGTGCGCAAGCGCCCGGGCATGTACATCGGCGATACCTCCGACGGCACAGGCTTGCACCATATGGTGTTCGAGGTGGTGGACAACGCTATCGACGAAGCCCTGGCGGGCTATTGCGATGACATCGTCGTCACCATCCATTCGGACAACTCGATTTCCGTGTCCGACAATGGCCGCGGCATTCCGACGGACATCCACAAGGATGACGAGTACGGCCGCAGCGCGGCTGAAATCGTCATGACCGAGCTGCACGCTGGCGGCAAGTTCGATCAGAACTCCTATAAGGTGTCTGGCGGTCTGCACGGCGTGGGCGTCTCTTGCGTGAACGCGCTGTCCGAGTGGCTGCGCCTGACGATCTGCCGTGATGGCAAGCACCACGAAATCGAATTCCGCCGGGGCGAGCGCGTTGCCCCCCTGGCCGTGGTCGGCGAAACGGATCAGCGCGGCACAACGGTGCGCTATCTGGCCGATAGCGAAATCTTCAATAACATCGAGTACACCTACGAAATCCTGTCGCGCCGTCTGCGCGAACTGTCCTTCCTGAACAACGGGGTGAAGATCCGTCTGGTGGACGAACGCCAGGGCAAGGAAGAAAACTTCGCTTTCTCGGGCGGTGTGCAGGGTTTCGTGCAATACATCAACCGCAGCAAGACCGTGTTGCACCCGACGGTGTTTGCCGTGTCCACGGAATCTGCCGCGGGCGGCACGCTGGTGGGGGTGGATGTCGCCATGCAATGGAACGACAGCTACACCGAAACCGTGCTGTGCTTTACCAATAACATTCCGCAGCGCGATGGCGGCGCGCACCTGACCGGCCTGCGCGCCGCGATGACGCGTGTCCTCAACAAATACATTGCCGATAACGAGCTGGCCAAAAAAGCCAAGGTCGATACGTCCGGCGATGATATGCGTGAAGGCTTGGCCTGCGTGCTGTCCGTGAAGGTACCCGAACCCAAGTTCAGCAGCCAGACCAAGGACAAGCTGGTATCCAGCGAAGTGCGTCCCGCGGTGGAAGATGCCGTGGCGCGCGAACTGGAAACCTGGCTGCTGGAGCATCCGGCAGACGCCAAGGCGCTGTGCGGCAAGATCATTGAAGCGGCGCGGGCCCGTGAAGCGGCCCGCAAGGCGCGCGAAATGACGCGCCGCAAGAGCGTGCTGGAAGGCGCTGGCCTGCCCGGCAAACTGGCTGATTGCCAGGAAAAAGACCCGTCGCTGTGCGAACTCTACCTGGTGGAGGGTGATTCCGCAGGCGGATCGGCCAAACAGGGCCGTGACCGCAAGTTCCAGGCTGTGCTGCCGCTGCGCGGCAAGGTGCTGAACGTGGAAAAGGCGCGTTTCGACCGCCTGATCGCCAGCGAACAGATTGCGACGCTGATCACCGCGCTGGGCACCAGCATCGGCCCCGATTTCAATATCGACAAGCTGCGCTATCACCGCATCATCATCATGACTGACGCGGACGTGGACGGCGCGCACATCCGCACGCTGCTGCTGACGCTGTTCTACCGCCAGATGCCGGAATTGGTGGCGCGCGGCCACGTTTACATCGCCCAGCCGCCGCTCTACAAGGTCAAGGTCGGCCGTGACGAGCGTTATCTGAAGGATGATATCGAAGAAGCCCAGTTCATGCTGCAACTGGCGCTGCGCGATGCCGAGCTGATTCCGGCGGCAGAAGCCGCCCCCATCACCGGCGCGGCGCTGGAAAACCTCGCCAACCAGTATGTGCTGGCCGATACCGTGATTGCCCGCCTGGCACGCCGCTTTGATGAAGCGACGTTGTCGGCGATTGCCGAAGGTGTCAGTGTGAATCTGGCCGACGAGGCCCAGGCTCAGGCTTCCGCGCAGCGTTTGCAGGATGCCCTGCATGATCCGCGTGACCCGGAAGCGGTGACTGTCCAGGTGGACAAGGACGAGGAAAGCGGCCGTTCGCGTTTGCAGGTTCTGCGCCGCCATCATGGCAATGTGCGTGTCAGCGTGCTGGATGGCGATTTCCTGGCGGGCAGCGATTATGCCGCGCTGGCGCGTGCCGGGCAGACTTTCCTGGGTTTGGTGGGCAAAGGCGGCGTGATTGCTCGCGGAAACGGCGAAAAGCGCAAGGAAGCGCCGGTGGAAGACTTCCGCGATGTCATGCAGTGGCTGCGTTCCGAAGCCGAGCGCGGCTTGAGCAAGCAGCGCTATAAAGGTCTGGGTGAAATGAATCCCTCGCAGTTGTGGGAAACGACCATGGACCCGACGGTGCGCCGCTTGCTGCGTGTGGAAATCGAAGATGCCATCGCCGCGGATGAAATTTTCACCACGCTGATGGGCGATAACGTCGAACCGCGCCGCGATTTCATCGAAAAGCACGCGCTGATGGCAGGCAATATCGACATCTAAGGCGCTTGCTTCCGGTATTGGGCCAGCCCTTGGTTTGAGCCGGATATCAGGCCGGATAGCGCAAGCCCCGGAAAAAGCCCCCTGAAGGCAGCTGCCTTCAGGGGGCTTTTTCATGGCGCCATGCATGTATGGGCAGATACGCAGGCATTCATGCATGCGTATCTGCCGTTACGGCGCCGGTGCGCCCCCGGGAAGCCTGGCCTGCGTTTATGATCGGCAGGAAGACTTATCCCGCCGGCAGAAAGGATGCCAGACATGACTGCAACGCATAACGAACAAGGCCAGCCGCTGGGCCGCGAGCTGCCCGATTGGCACGCCCGCCCCCTGCCGCAGGGCAAGGTACTCGAAGGCTGTTATTGCCGGCTGGAGCCGGTTGATGCCGGGCGCCATGGCGATAGCCTGGCGCAGGCCTATGCGGCGGCCGGCCCAGGTGCCTGGACGTATCTGCCTGCCGACCCGCCCAGCGCCCCGGAAGAGGTCAAGGCCTGGCTGCAACGCCTGGCGGCTTCGGCGACTGAACGCTATTACGCGATTGTCGATCCTGCCAGCGGGCAGGTGTTGGGCAGTGTGGCGCTGATGCGCATGGATCCCGCCAATGGCGTGATCGAAGTGGGCGCTGTCGCTTATGCCCCCGCGCTGCGCCGCACGCGCGCGGCCACGGAAACACAGTATCTGCTGATGCGTCATATCTTCGATGACCTGGTTTACCGCCGCTATGAGTGGAAGTGCAATAGCCTGAACCAGCCTTCGCGCGCCGCCGCATTGCGTTTGGGCTTCACCTTTGAGGGCATTTTCCGGCAGGCAGCCGTGCAGCGCGGCCGCAGCCGGGATACGGCCTGGTTCTCCGTTCTGGATAGCGAATGGCCGTCCTTGGCGCAGGCCTTCCAGGCGTGGCTGGATCCGGCCAATTTCGATGCTGACGGGCGGCAGATTCAGTCGCTGGAAACGCTGCGCAGCGGCAGCACCCGAACGGCTGCAGAAATGTAACGTATTCGTAAAAAGTACCGAGTGCCGGGCGGTGAGCAGGTATTTTTACGGCTTTCCGCGTTCCGTTCCGGGCGCATCATCTTCGCCTGACGTTACGGTATGACTGCTCGATTCCCGACGATTACTTTTCCTTTCATGCGATGCCGCCAGCAGTTGCGGCCGCTGAGGCGTTCTGCCGCCTGGCTGGCTGCGGGCCTGTGGATAGGCCTGGGGCAGATGCCTGCCGCGCAGGCCAATGGCGATTGGTATGCCGGCTGCAGCCGTGAAGGCGAGGCCGCATACTGCTACCGGCCTTTTGCAGAAGGGCTGGCAGC
The DNA here is from genome assembly GCF_052103615.1 of Kerstersia sp. NCBI lineage: Bacteria > Pseudomonadati > Pseudomonadota > Betaproteobacteria > Burkholderiales > Alcaligenaceae > Kerstersia > Kerstersia sp. Next base: position 14,222 of record NZ_JBQEKA010000013.1, read on the forward strand.
CGTGCAGCTCGGTTCCTTGCAGGAATACCACCCAACCTGGGGCTATCTGAACCGCGAGGGCGAACTGGCGATTGCGCCGGCTTTTGATGACGCGGAATCATTCCAGAACGGCCTGGCCGCCGCCGCCCGCGGCGACAAATGGGGTTATATCGACCGTACCGGCGCCTGGGTCATCGACGCGGCGTTTGAACGCGCCACAGGCTTTAATGCTGCCGGTACCGCCATTGTGGAAATGGAGGACCGGATCGAATTGATAGACCGGCGCGGCCAGACGGTCAAAGCCTTTCCCCTGGGCACGCGCAGCCGGGGCTTTCGTCCTGGGCAGGAGCTGGCCATGGTGGAGCAGGAATCCGCTCCGCTGGCCTGGCATATTGCCAGCGGCCGCCTGCTGCGTGCCCCAGATTCCGTCGGCGCGCTGGAAGCCGGCTATGGGCGTGATTCCTGGGTTAGCCCGCAATGGCTGGCCGCCCAGACGCGGCAGGCCAATTACCGTGGCCGGTGGGGCCTGCTGAAACAGGACGGCAACTGGCTGGCAACGCCGGAAGTCCTGCAATCCCGGCTGGCACCGGTCTCGGACGGCAAGCTGGCCGCCATCAGCCGCGAGGAAAGCCACCAGTGGCAGCTGGCCGATCTGCAGGGCAAGATAGTGAAAGACACGCTCTATGCCACGCTGGATCTTCTGGCGCCGGGCTACTGGCTGGGCCGCAACCATCAGGGAACAGAACTGCTGGATGCCAATCTGCAAAGATTGGGCCACTGGTCCGGGGACGATTTGCGCGTGCAGCGCAAACCTGAATGGGATTTTGCGGTTGTCAGTGATGGGCAGGCGATTCATATTCTGAATGATGGCCAGCCGGCAATATCGCTGGCGCTGGCCCATCAAGCCGTGCGCGTCTGGGACGAGCGCATCTGGGTGTTCAGTGAAAGCCCGGCAGGCACTAGCCGTTATGGCCTGGGCGAACCCGGTGTGCTGGCCCAGGTCTATGACCGCCGTGGCCAGCCGCTGCTGGCCCGGGCGCAGGACAAGACGCCAGGCGCCGCGCCAGCCGCCCAGGATGCGCCCGGCGCCGCGGATGCTGACAATGCAGATCAGGATCAAGCGGCCGCCCCTGCTCCCCTGGTACGCCAGCCCGCGACCCGGGATTTGCTCGATGGGTATGCGGTGCGTGTCTTATCCGACGACCGTCAGCGCGTGTCGGACGCCGCCCGTTCCTTCTGGCCGCTGGCCATTCTTAATCCCATCAATGATGAGCGGCCCCTGCCGCCTGCCATTCTGACCGCTGCCGGTGAGATTGTCAGCGCGGCGGATTGGCGGAATATCCAGGCGTCTGATGAAGGCGGCCCGCTGCTCGTCACTTTGGAAAACCAGCACACGGGCGCGCTGGATGCGCAGGGCAATTGGCTGGTCGAGCCGGATTACCGCGATCTGGAAGCGTTCCGGGGCGGCTATACCCGCGCCCTGCTCGATGACAGCCGGGATGGCTGGCGCAGCGCCGTGCTGATAGACATGCAGGGCCGGCCGGTTGAACTGCCTGCCAAGGTGGCTGATGGCATGGTTCGCCTGGAAGACGGGCTGGTCGCATACCGCGCCGAAAACAGCCACGGCCAGGAGCGCATCTTCCTTTGGGATATTGCTGCCGGCCGGGATATCAGCGCCGAGGGTTTCCAGGAACTGCAAGCGTTCGACGAGGGATATGCCCGCGCGCAGCAGAAAGGCAAATGGGGGCTGTTGGGCACGCAGGGCAAGTGGCTGGTTCCGCCCAGCCAGCAATATGCGCCTTCGGTCCGCCGGCTGCCTGGCGGGGTGCTGCAAGTTGAGGAGGCAGGTTCTTCTTCCCAGGTGCGCCTGTACCGGCCGGATGGCAGCACGGTCGGCCCGCTGCTGAACGAGGAAGTTCGGCATCTTGGCCATGGAAAGTTCCTGGTCTCGCTGGCGGAAAATAAGGCCGCCGCCGTCTTGGATGTGAATACCGGAAAAGTGTCGGCCTTGCCTGAACACCCCAGCCAGAACCTCTCCGTGGCCGGTGCGGATACCTGGCTGCTGGTGCGCGGCGATTACCGCACGGGCGCCATCGACGCCAAAGGCAATTGGCGTATTGCCCCGACTTTGTCGGATTTCAATCCTTTTTTTGTCCAGCCGGCCGGGCTGGCCCGGGCCGTGGGTACCGGAGGAAGCTATCTGGTGGATGAGCAGGGCAAGAAAGTCCTGCCTGCCCTGGGAGATGCCCGGCCTTTGAATGAGATGGACCGGCTGGTGCTGTATGACCAGGAGGGCGACAGCCTGCTGGTGAACCGGGCGGGTCAGGTGATCACCCGTGTCGAGGGTGATTACAGCCTGGAGGCGGAATCGGCATCGGAAGGCCTGTTGCCCTACTCCCCGGGCCGCAGCCATAAGTACGGTTTTCTCGATGCTGCCGGCAAACGGGTCATCGGCGCTTATTTCGACAAGCTCGGGCCGATGAAAGATGGCCGCGCCGCGGCCTTGCGCCGGGAACGCGCGGGCAAGGCCTATGGCTATATCGACCGCAGCGGGCGTTACGCCATTTTGCCGGACTTCACCTGGGTCTCGGACTTCAGCGAAGGCCGGGCGCTGGTCAGGCGTGAGCGCCTGGTGCAGTACATAGATACCAGCGGCGCGGCCATCGCCTACTTTGGCGTGCTTTGCAACCACGTTGCCGTGATCACGCCGGATGACCGGGTCTTGTGGCCTGCAGCAGACAAGTTGCAATGCCCTGACTTGGTGAAGGACGCTGCCGATAGCCGGGCAGACCCGCCGCCCCCGGAACCCGTCCGCGCGCAGGCGCCAGCGCCGGTTCCCGCTCCCCCTGCCGCCCTTGCGCCTGGCGCCTGAACGCCTGCCCAGCAACCGCGCCGCGTGTGGCCTTGATCCATACGCAGAAGCGCCAGATTGAATGACAGACCATGCCATACCGGACTTATCTTGCCACCCTTTTGTTGATTGCCCTGGGCGCAACGGCCATGCCGTCGCTGGCGCAGGAGCAAACGCCTTCATGCGTGCTGCCGGTCGAACCGGCCTACGATGGCAGCCGCGCCAGCCTCGACCAGATCGCAGGGGATAACCGCTGCATGCAGGACATGCATGAAGGCATGGCTGCCGTCATGCTGCTGGCCGATACCGGGGCGGTGTTTGCCGACAAGGCGATCGCTGACGGTCTGCCTGGCCATCGCTGGGGCTATATCGACGCCCAGGGGCAACTGGCTATCACACCGCAGTATGAAGATGCGCGTCCATTTCACCAGGGCCTGGCAGCCGTGCGCGAAAACGGCTTGTGGGGGTATATCGATAAGCGCGGCCAATGGGTGCTGGCCCCGCAGTGGGCCCAGGCCGGAGACTTCAGCGCAGCCGGTATCGCCGTGGTGCAGGCGGATGGCCGCCCGCTGCTGATAGATACCCGGGGCCAGCCAGTCACGCCGCCAGGCCTGGGGCGCAGCATCGCCCATATCGAGCTGGATCACGGCAAGCCGGCGCGCGCCATCATCGATTACCGCCGGGAATATTTGTCACCGTCCGGCGTGCGCCGCTATGTGGATGGCAAGCAGCGTGTGCTGGCCCGCCTGGGGGATGACGGTGACAATGCTGAAAATGGCGGCCCGTTCTATATCGCCACCGTTGACGGTGAGCGCCAGGGTTTGCTGGATGCAAGCTGGCGCTGGGCCGTGCGCCCCACCTATGACGACATTGAAGCGGCTTTGCCTGGCGGAATGGGCGCTGCCCGCAAAGGCAATGACTGGTATCTGGTGGATGGCCGTACGGGTGAGATCGGCAGCCAGCGCTACGAGCACCTGGAATCCCTGCGTGATGCCTTCTGGCTGGCGCTGCCTGCCGCAGAGGCGGACGATAGCGCCAGGCGCAATGGCGATTATCAATTGCTGAATGCCAAGGGGGAAGTGCTGCTGGCCTCGCTGCCGGAGCGTGAACTGTCCAATCTGACTTTCCAGGGCAACATGCTGGCATACCGGACGGAAGACACGCTGACTTTGTACCAGCCCGGTCAGACCGAGCCGCTGACGCTGCCCGCCGCGGGGTTGCAGATGGATAACTATGAGGATTACCTGCTGTTGCGGGATGAGGACGGCACGCTGAGCGCCATTGTCACCCCGGCAGGCGCGGTGCAGAAAATTGCGCCTGAGGACCCTTTATCGCAGGCCCGGCAATTTGATTTTCAGGCTGGCCGCTTGTGGCTGTTCAGCGCGCAGCAAACGCTGCTCAACAGCCTGGATGACCAGGGCCGGCGGCTGCTGAATGATAGGGCGCGGGAAACCCTGGCCAACAGCAGCTACCGCTTGCTGACGCTGAATGTTGAAAACGCGCCCCTGGCCATTCTCACGACCGGCTATTGCCAATGCGAAGAAGGTGGCGCCGGTTTGCTGCTGAGCGACGGACGGGCGGTGCGCCACCCCGATTGGCAGGAAGTTGTTCTGCTGCACGATGACGAAGACCTGGAAAGCCTGCCTGGCGCCGATGCCTTGCGTTTCGCCGCCATCAGTGAAAATGGCGTGGTCATGCTGGACGCGCAGGGCAACCCCTTGAAGATGGAGCCCTTGCAGCACATCTCTCACTTCCGCCATGGCCATGCGCTGGGTTATGCCAAAGGCATCGCCTATCTGCTGACCCCTGACGGGGAGCGCCGGACGCTGCCGGATTACTTCGATGTCCGGATCGTTGGCCCTGATCATCTGGCGGTGGTCATGGATGCGGCCGAAGGCTCGCTCTGGGGGCTGGATGGCATTTCCGCCACGCAAGCGCAGGTAGCGCCGCAGTTTCTGGAGATCGGCGAGTTTGACGGCGGGCTAGCGCCCGCGCGCAGCGCCGCGGGTGCGCTGGGCCTGATAGATGGCCAAGGCCAATGGGCCGTCGCGCCGGAGTATGACGAGATCAAACGGCACGCTTCGGGCTATTGGATCTTGCGCAGCAAAACCGGCAACAGCACGTTCAGCTACGAATGGCCGTCCGTGGTGGCCAGCTCTGCTGGCAAGATACTGACCCCGCCGCTGCGCTCCTTGAACATAGAAGCGTATGACAACGGCTATGCCAAGGCAGGCAACAGCGATGAATCGTGGGTGGTCGGGCCTGACGGCTCGGCTTTTGCCGCCGGTGCCGCGCAAATCAGCCTGATTGGCGACTGGCTGGAAGTACAGCGCGATGCCCAGGCCGGCGCGCTGGATAGCCAGGGCCAATGGGTTGTCGCCCCGGCACCTGTCTTTTTGAGTCAGGCGCGCGACCAGCGCCTGCTGCGCCGCGCCCCGGAGGGCAGCGAATTGCTTGACGCCGCAGGCAAGCGGATTGCCCGCCTGGATGATAGCGATTGGGAGTGGCTGCCCGGTTCCCCCTATCTGACCGGCCGGGGCTATGACGATGAACGTGAAGCCGTCACGCGTTTTGCTGATGCCAGCGGCAAAGTCATTGCGACAGTCAAAGGCCATGCGCTGGGTTTCGATGGCGAACGCGTCCTGAGCAGGGCCAGGGAAGGCGGCTACCGCTGGCAGGACAAAACCGGCAAGCCTGTCGGCGGCAACCACCATGTGCTGGGCATGCTGCATGACGGTCTGGCGGGCGCCATGGGGCCGGATGGCAGGTATGCGGGGTATGTGGATAGCCAGGGGGTTTACCGCATTGCGCCCCTCTATCTGGCCGTCAGTCCGTTCCAGAATGGCCGGGCGGTTGCCTCGACAGTGCAGGCGTCTTATCTGCTGGATACCGCGGGAAGGCCGCTGGCCTGGGTCGCGGCGGAATGCGGGGCGCGGATACTGCGCAATGCGACAGGCAAGGCGATCTGGCCGGTGGACCAGGATTTATCGTATTGCGATTGAACGGGAGAGCCGGGCGGCTTATCCACAGAGGGTTGTGGATAAGCCGCCCGGGCCGATATTGGCCTGGCCCGCCTGAGCCGTGATAGCGGGATGCCTCCTGCATGGTGGCGCGCTGAAACATGTACTCGTCGTGTTTAACAACCTGAAAGCGAAGAATCTGACATACTGAAGTGGCTAGATTGTTCTAGATTGTTCGAGGAGAACGATATGAACCTTAAATCCATACTTCGCACAGGCACGCTGGCGGTATTGCTGGGGACGCTGGCGGCATGTTCCACCTGGGACGGCATGAGTGGCCGCGAAAAAAGTGCGGTTGGCGGTGCGGCCATTGGCGGCGCAGCCGGGGCCGTGATGAGTGACGGCGGCTTGTTGGGCACTGTTGGCGGCGCGGCGATAGGCGGCGTGGTCGGCGATCAGGTCGGCAAGCACCGGGATAAGAAATAAACGTCTGAAAACGGATTGACCTTCACCCTATGAGAAGGTTCATGATGGCAATCAACACGCTCAAGCGTGATCCTTCAAGCGGCGGGTGCCGCGCTGACACAGGAGTATTGCCATGCAAGAGTTTCAGATTCCGCGTATGAAGTGCGGCGGCTGCGCGGCCGCCATCACCCAGGCCATCAAGGCGCTGGACCCTCAGGCGGTCGTTCAGGCCGATCCTGCCAGCAAGCGCGTCAGCGTGCAAAGCGCGGCCAGCGAGGAAGCCTTGCTGGCCGCGCTCGAAAAAGCCGGTTATCCGGCGCAATAAGCCTAAGGGCATACTTCCCCCTCAGATAGCGAAATACGCCGCCTGAGGGGGCTTCCAGGGCCTTCCAGGGCCCTTTTTCATGTCAAGACAGTCAGGCTCAGGCGCTGCGCAGGGTTTTGCGGAACGTTTCCTGCAGGGCCTCGGCTTGTTTGCGGGCGGCGAGCAGCGCCTCGTCCAATTGCGCAATGCGGTCTTCCTGTTCGGCCAGCATGCCGGCATAACGCTGCCCCAGCGCGCTATCCGCCGGGACGGCCGCCAGATTCTCACGGATACGGCCCTGATCGGCCGCCGCTTGCTCGCGCGTTTGCCGCAGATTGTTTTCCTGCGCCTGGGCGGCATGCCATTGCTGGCGGATATCCGCCAGGGATTTCAGGCGGGCAGCCGTCGCGCTGTCAGGAATCCGGCCAGACCAGGCCAGCAAGGCCTGGGCATCCGCATCCATCAAGGCAACCTGCTCTGCCCAGACGCGTTCTGCCGTGGCTTCGACGGTTTTGCTCGCGCCCGCGCCAACCTCGGCCCGCAGGCGGTAATGGGTGGCGGTTTCCCCGGATAACGCGGGGGAAGTCAGCGTCCAGCCGGACAAGCGGGGGTGTTCGATCAGCACACTGCGGGCGCCATCACTGGCGCCCTGGATCTCATAGCGGGTAACGCGCCGGTCAACATGGCTGGCGGTGAGGACGCCATCATCCAGCGTGACGGAAGCAATGCGCTCTTCGGGCTGGCTGTCCGCGCGCACCGTGACTTTGCGATCCTCGGCAAACAGCAGCAGGCGGCTGTCGCCTGCCGGAATGCCTGCCAGCTCGGCATCACCGGCATGGGCGCCCTGGGCGTCATAGACCGTCACCAGACCTGGCGGCAGGGTGGATTTCGTGTTGTTCTGCAAGGCCAGCCCGCTGACGGGGTGCAGGCTGCCGGGCCGGTAGATGGCCAGCATTTCCGCCTGAATCGGCGCATCCAGCAAAGGCAGGGCCAGTGACGCGCCCTTGGGCGCGTCCACCTTGCCAGGCAAGGTGAAACTGACGTGGCTCAGGCTTTCCTGTGTCTGCGCGGTATTGCCGCCGTCATCCGCCATGCCCAGCGCCTCCATGGCAACCGGGGCTGGCGCCGGGCGGGGCGCCATGGCTGGCATCTCGCGTTGCCGGGCGCGTGCCGCTGCCTGTAGCCCCATAGCGGCCCGGGCGTCATATCTGGCTTCCGCCAGGTTATCCACAGCCGGCCGCTCTCCTGCGCCCACAGTCACCGGGACATCCGCACGGGGGTTCCAGTATTGCTCGTGCAGGCGCTGGCTCAGCACCACCGGCGCACCGGAGGTCAGCGTCAGCTGTACCTGCTCCCAGTCTTCCCCGGTGGCGTTTTCCAGGATGGCCCAGCCTTGCAGCCGCGCCTGTTTGCCGCCATCGGTTTGCAGGCGGTAGGACGTTTTCCAGACTGGCGCCGCCACCACATAAGACAGATCGATCAGGCGTTCCTGGCCAGGGGCGAGGGTCAGGGCCAGTGTGCGGCTATCGTCGCGTTTCTGGCGCGCCACCGCTAGGCTGGCCTGACGCAATTGTTCGCGCACCTTGTCATCCTGCACGGAAAGCACGCTATCGGCGCCCAGCCTGAGGCTTTGAATCTGGCCACGGTCGTCCAGCACAGACAACAGGTATTCCTGGGTTTGGCGGCCGTCATTGCCCGCTGCGGCCGCTTCCGTTGCGACCCCCAGCACTGCGCCCTCCACACTGCGTCCCCCTGAGCTTGCCTGCACCCGTATGCCCTGCAGGGCAGCGGCCAGGCGGGGAATGGAAACTAAATCGTCCGCTTTGAAAGGCAAGGCGCGGAAAGTCTCTTCCCCGGTTTCCAGGCCATCCAGCGTGACGCCTGCCAGGCTGCCTTTGCTGTCCCTGACCAGCAGGCTTTTGAGGATGTCATTGACCTGCGCGAGCGGGACTTCCATCCGGGCATGGCCCTGGGCATCGACGGGCAGTTGCCGCTGAATTTCCGCGACACCGCCGGATGACAGGGTGACGGCCCGGATGCCGGCCGGCTGGGCCGCGCCCGCCTGGACTGGCCCAGCCCAGGCCAGGGCCAGCAGGCTGAGGATGGCGCCGTTGCGCGCAGGCCGCAGCAGGAGGGAGGCCCGGCGGGCAACAGGCGGCGAGAGATGGCGTGCAGGGTGCTTCATGGCGGGAACTCCATCGGAGGATATCGGTGCCGGCAGGCCGGGCGCGGCCTGCGCAGTACCGGAAACCGGCACACGTTACCACTGAAGAACCATTGCCATGCGTAAAGGCTTGCAACGATCCCGCGCAGGGCTGACAGGCCGCTCTGAGGGGGCTGGCGGGGCTGGGGGGTTGGCACAGGCAAACACAAAGCAGCAGTTGTGCCCTTGGCAGGCAGGCTTACTGTTTGGTTTCTTTTATGTATATATAAAGACTGTTAATGGATAAGCCCTGTGGGTAAGTGCAGTTTTAAGGGAAAACCCTTGGGCATCAATCGATTGCGCGGCCTTTTTCTTGTGCATAGCTGTTGTACGGTGCCGGGATGAAAAGTGGACAGAAAACAGGGCCCAGGCGCATCGATGGCTTGTGCACGATCGATGCACAGCTTATGCACCGGCTTTCAACGCCCGGGAATGGCCTTCAGGGATCCTGAGCGGCCGTGACGGGTTGCGCAAGGCGCCAGGCCCGTCTGGTGCCCAGCCCTGGTTCAGGAGCGGCTGGAATTTGAAGGGGTAAGTTCCATGCTTAGCAACAGGTTGCGCGCCCAGGCCAGCATGGGTTTGTGGGCATGGCGGCGGCTCCAGTGCAGGGCGACATTGAAATGGCGCAGCGGCAGTTTGGGGTCAATGATGGCGCAGTGATCGTATTCCGACAGTGCCCGGGCGATTTCATGCGGCATGATGACCGCCAGGTCGGTGTTGCGCATGATGCCGGGCAAGGCCAGGAAGTTGGACGCCATCAGGCGCACACGGTGGGTCAGTTTGAGCACCTGGAGGATGCGCAGGGTTTCGGTATGCGAGCGCACGGCGACGAATTCCAGGCTGTGCAGATGCTCTTGCCAGTCTGTCGGGCTATGGCACACCGCGCAAAGCGGATGATTCTTGCGCAGCAGCAGGCGGTAGCGGTCCACCAGGAAATCCTGGGTTTCCGTGCCTGAGACTTCCGGCAGAAAGCCCAGCGCGAAGTGCAGCCGCCCGTCATCCAGGGCCTCGGTGATATTGGCCTGCGGATACGTCCGGGCCTCGACCCGCATGCCGGGGGCATGCCGGTGCAGGCTGGCCATGATGGCAGGCAGGAAGCGGGCTTCGCCGATGTCGGTAAGGTGCAGATGCAGGCATTCGGTGGACGAGGCCGGGTCGAAGCTTTCGCCATCGCGCACGGCCGCTTCCAGCAGGGCCAGCCCGCTTTGCACGGACTGCGCCAGGCGGTTGGCGCGTTCTGTTGGCCGGACGCCGCCGCTGATGCGTTCAAACAGCGGGTCGCGCAGCAGCAGCCGCAAGCGGGTGAGCGCCTGGCTGGTGGAGGGCTGCGACAGGCCCAGCTGGAGCGCCGCGCGGCTGACGCTGCGGGTTCGGTAGATGGCGTCGAAGACGCGCAGCAGGTTCAGGTCGATGTCATTGATATTGGGCATACCAATATTAGATATTAGTCTCATGTTATTGAGCAATAAGTGGCTGCTGCCTAGACTGGCTTCAATCAACTTATGGAGCGACTGATTGCCATGCACAGCCATTCATCCCCCGATTCTCCGCGCCCGACTGTCCGCGACGCGGTGTTTCGCCTGTTTCGTGAATTCGGCATAGATACTGTATTCGGTAATCCCGGTTCAACGGAACTGGCCATGTTCCGTGATTTCCCTGAGGATTTCCGTTACGTCCTGGGCCTGCAGGAATCCGTCGTGGTCGGCATGGCGGATGGCTATGCCCAGGCCAGCGGCAACGCCGCCCTGGTGAATTTGCACTCCGCCGTGGGAGTGGGGCATGCGATGGGCAATATTTTCACCGCATTCCGCAACCAGACGCCTATGGTCATTACCGTGGGCCAGCAGGCGCGTTCCATGCTGCCCTTCGACCCTTTCCTGGGCGCGACACAGCCCACACTGATGCCGCAGCCCTATGTGAAATGGGCGTGTGAGCCGGCGCGCGGCGAAGATGTGCCCTGGGCCATGGCGCGCGCCTACCGTATCGCCATGCAGGCGCCGCGCGGCCCGGTGCTGGTGTCGGTGCCGGCCGATGATTGGGATTTGCCGTCCGAGTGGGTGCCGCCGCGCCATGTGTCGCCAGCGCGCGCGCCAGTGGCCGCGGATATCGAAAAATTGGCGCAAGCCATGGATGCGGCGCGCTGCGTGAAGATCGTCGTGGGCGCCGGGGTGGACCGGGATCGCGCGGTCGATAGGCTGGTGTCCCTGGCAGAACGCCATCAGGCGCAGGTCTATGTGGCGCCGATGTCGGCACGTTGCAGCTTCCCTGAGCGCCACCCGCTGTTCGCGGGCTTCCTGCCTGCGATTCGCGAGCAGATTGTCGAGCGTCTCGATGGCGCGGATCTGGTTCTGGTGCTGGGTGCGCCTGCGTTCAGCTATCACGTGGAAGGCAACGGGCCGCATATTCCGGCAGCAGCCAGCCTATGGCAAGTGGTGGACAATCCCGACGTTTCGGCCTGGACGCCGCTGGGCAATGCCATCGTGTCCAGCCTGGATTTAGCGGTGGAAGCCCTGCTGGCGCAGTCCTCGCCACCAGCGCGTCAGGCGCCGGCAGTGTTGCCGCCCGCGCCGCAAGCCGAAGCCAGCCTGCCCTTGTCCACCGCCTATGCCTTGCAGGCGCTGGACCGGGCCCGGCCGGACGGGATTGCGGTCGTGGAAGAAGCGCCGGGCGCGCGCGGCCTGATGCAGCGCTACCTGCCCATGTCGGGCGGCAGCAGCTTCTACACCATGGCCAGCGGCGGCCTGGGCTACAGTATGCCGGCCAGTGTCGGCGTGGCGCTGGCGCAGCGCAAGGCCGGGCGTGATGACCGCGTGATTGCCTTGATTGGCGACGGTTCCAGCATGTACTCCATCCAGGCGCTCTGGACGGCGGCGCAACTGCAATTGCCGATCAGCTTCATCATCCTCAATAACCGCCGCTATGCCGCGCTGCAAGATTTCGCGCCGGTATTCGACTACCCGCCGGGCGTGAAACCCGAAGGCACGGATTTGCCCGACCTGGACTTCGTGCTGCTGGCGCAAGGCCAGGGGCTGACCCAGGCCAGCCGGGTGGAAACCGCCGAAGAACTGGCGCAGGCGCTGCCTGGCCTGTTGTCGGCGCAGGGGCCCAATCTGCTGGAAATCGTTGTGAAGTAAGCCTGGCGGGCGGCGCCAGCGCCGCCCTGCCCCACGGGCGCAAGAGGAGGAGCGAAGAATGAAAATAACAATACTGGGCGCGGGCGCCATGGGCGCGCTGTTTGGCGGCCAGCTGGCCGAGGCGGGCCATGATGTGACCTTGCTGGATGTGGATAACGCCCGCATCCAGGCGATACAGGCGGATGGTCTGGTACTCGAAACGGGCAGCGGCCGGCGCACGGTCAGGCTGCCCATCATGCGTCCGGAAGCGGCCAGTGGCGCGCCGGATTGGCTGCTGGTCTTTACCAAGTCTGTCCACACCGATGCCGCGCTGGCGGGTGTCAGCCACCTGATTGGGCCGCAGACGTATTTGCTTAGCCTGCAAAATGGCCTGGGCAATGCCGAAAAACTGGCGCAGGTGGTGGAAGCCGGCCGGGTAGCGCATGGCATGACGACGGTACCTGCCGATGTCACGGCGCCTGGCGTTGTGCGTTCCCACGGACGGGGCTATGTGCGTTTCATGATGGCCGATGGCAGCGCCAATTCCTCACTGGAAGCATTGGCCGAGGCCATGCGTGGGGCCGGGCTGGATTGCAATGTGGCGCCGGATGTTCTGGTGGATATCTGGGAGAAGGTGGCATTCAATGCGGCCATGAACAGTATGTGCGCCTTGGCGGGCTGCCCGGTGGATGGCTTGGCGGCATTGCCCGAAGGGGTGGCGCTGGTGCATGAGACGGCAGCCGAAGTGCTGGCGGTTGCCCGCGCGCTGGATGTGGCCGTCAATGAGCCGCGTGTGGCTGCGCTGATGGATCATGCCATGGCACACCATACCGGCCATCAGCCCTCCATGCTGCAAGACCGCCTGGCGGGCCGGCCGACGGAAATCGACGCCATCAACGGCGCTGTTTGCCGCGCCGCCCGCAAGCTGGACGTGCCGGTGCCGCGCAATGAAACCCTGTGGACGCTGATGCGTCTGGCTGACCAGCATACGGTGGTGACAAAGGCGGCGGCGAAAAAGCCAGCGGCGCAGGCTTGAACGGCTGACGGCCGATGAAAAAACAAGAAAGAGGAGACGCGCATGGCCGAAACCATGGTGGATGACGACAGCGGCGTTGCTGTCGAGATGGGCCGGGCTGGCAGAGCCCTGCTCTGGGTGTGCAAGTTCGCCGCGGCAGTGGGCGGGCTGATGTTCGTGGTGCTGGTGGTGGTGTCGGTGATTTCCATCGTTGGCCGCAAGCTGTTTTCCGCGCCCGTGCCGGGCGATATGGAAATCATGCAGTTGGTGGCCGCCGCTGCCGCCGCGAATTTCTTTGCCTATTGCCACCTGATTCATGGCGATCTGAAAGTGGATCTGTTCACGGCCGCCCTGCCGCGCCGCTGGATTCACCTGCTGGAAACGCTGGGTTCCTTGGCCGTGGCGGCTTTTGGCGCCATTCTGGCATGGCGTATCGGCGCGGGCGCCGCTTCTACCATGGAGTCCGGGGAAACCTCGGCCATCCTGGCCTGGCCGGTGGGCTGGTTCCAGGCTGCCATGGTGCCGGGTTTTGCATTGCTGGCGTTGTCCGGGCTGTATCTGGCGGGCCGCAACCTGTCCGCCTGCCTGTCGTCGCAAGGGGAAGGAAAATGAGCGGTATCAGCATCGGCATGTGGATTTTCGTGGGCGTGTTCCTGTTGATGGGCCTGCGCATACCGATCGGTGTGGCCATGTTTATCGGCGGCTCGGTCGGTTATGTGTATCTGCTCGACTGGAACATGTTGCCCTGGCTCAATATGCTGAAGTCGATCCCGTTCGCCAGGTTGTCCAATTACGATCTGGTCGTGATTCCGCTTTTCCTGTTGATGGGGCAATTTGCCATTCATGGCGGTCTGAGCCGGAATCTGTTCAGTTGCGTGGCCGCTTTCATCGGACACCGGCGTGGCGGCATGGCCATGGCGGCGCTGGGCGCGAGCACCGGTTTTGGCGCCATCTGCGGGTCTTCGGTCGCGACTGCCGCCACCATGAGCCAGGTGGCCCTGCCCGAATTGCGCCGTTATGGCTATGACGGCGGCTTTGCGACCGGCACCCTGGCGGCGGGCGGCACACTGGGTATTCTGATCCCGCCTTCGGTGCCTTTGATTATCTATGCCATTCTGACGCAGGAATCCATAGGCAAGCTGTTCGTCGCCAGCATCATGCCGGCCATGGTGGCGCTGGCGGGCTATTTTCTGGTCATTCTGCTGCAGGTTTACCGGCGCCCCGAAATTGGTCCGGCGGGCCCTCGCGTGCCCTGGGCCAGCCGTTTGCGCGCCTTGCTGGATGTGTTGCCGGTGGCCCTGGTGTTCCTGGTGGTGATCGTCGGGATTTATGGCGGCTGGGCGACACCGACCGAAGCGGCTGCCATCGGCGCCGGCGCCTGCGGTTTGCTGGCGGTGGTGCTGGGCGGCTTGCGCTGGCGCGGCCTGCTGCGCTGCGTGTTGGGCACGGCTTCCGGTTCGGCCATGATTTTGCTGGTGCTGCTGGGCGCTGATGTGCTCAATACCGCGCTGGCGTTGTCGCAGATGCCGGCGGAACTGGCGGACTGGGTGCTGAGCAGCGGCGCGCAGCCCTGGGTAGTGCTGGCCATGATTCTGCTGATCTATGTCGTGCTGGGCTGCGTCATGGATTCGCTGGCGATGATCCTGCTGACGGTGCCGATTTTCTATCCCATCATCATGGGCCTGGATTTCGGCATGCCGGATGCGGATAAATCCATCTGGTTCGGCATTCTGGCGCTGATGGTGGTGGAAATCGGCCTGGTGACGCCGCCGGTGGGCATGAATGTGTTCATCGTCAACCGGATGGCCAAGGGCGTGACCTTGATGGAAACCTATCGTGGCGTCATGCCGTTCCTGATGACTGACGTGCTGCGCATCATCCTGCTGGCCGGGGTACCCGGCATTACGCTGGCGCTGGTGCACGGCATGGGCGGATAAGCCCGCCCGGATCCGGCCTGCGGCAATCTTGCCGCAGGCCGGGACGAGAGCTGCAGAAAAATTATTCACAGAGGAGACTTACCATGAAGACTTTGCAATGCCTGCTCGCCGCCGCTGCGTTGGCGACTGCCCTGCCGGCCGCTGCCGCCAAGCCTGTTGTGTTGCGCGTGCATCACTTCCTGGCGTCGAATTCCAATGCCCAGGTGAACATCATCGAACCCTGGTGCAAACGTATCGAAGAACAGTCTGAGCAGCGCATGCGCTGCCAGATCTACCCGGCCGCCCAGCTGGGCGGCACGCCGGCGCAGTTCTTCGACCAGGCGCGTGATGGGGTGGTGGATATTGTCTGGACGATTCCCACTTATGCGTCGGGCCGTTTTACCAAGACCGAAGTCTTTGAATTGCCCTGGATTACCGATAACGCGGAAGCGGGCAGCAAGGCGTTCTGGCGCTATGTGGAAGAGCACGCCCAGGACGAATACAAGGGCGTGAAACCGCTGTTTGTTCACTTGCATGACGGAACGCTGCTGCACTTCGCGGGCAAGGAGCCCAAGACCCTGGAAGAACTCAAGGGCCTGAAGGTGCGGGTGCCGACGCGCATCAATTCCACCATGATCGGCCTGCTGGGCGCCGTGCCGGTGCAGATGCCGCTGCCGCAGGTGCCGGAATCCGTGGCCAAGGGCGTGATTGATGGCGCGACCGTGCCTTGGGAAGGCATGCCGGCGATCAAGCTGAGCGAAGTGGCCAAGTGGCACCTGGACGTGCCGGAAGGCATGCCGCGTATGTCCAATACTACTTTCCTGTTCGGCATGAACCAGGCGAAGTACGACAGCCTGCCTGACGATCTGAAGGCGGTGATCGATGCCAATAGCGGTCTGGAAGCATCCGGCTGGGCGGGCCGCGCCGGTTTTGATGAACAGCTGCAACGCTTCCAGGACGAAGCGACCGGCTATGGCGGCACGATTTATCACATCACGCCGGAAGAGTACCAGCGCTGGGTAGAGGCAACCGCGCCTATCGTTGATGAATGGAAGAAGGAAGTCGCCGCCAAGGGCGCGGACGGGCAGGCGCTGTATGACGCCGCCCGTGCCCTGGTGACGGAGTACGCCCAGCCCAAGGCTGGCGGGCAGCAGCAATAACGCGCTGAAGCCACGCAGTGATACGGCGCTGGCGGCCATGGGCCGCTGGCGCCGGAGAGAAGGACCAACAAAAAATACAGGCCTGAGACAGGCCGAGGAGACGAAAATGCGTATTTCCCCCATGGCGCTGCTGTTGCCCGCCCTGCTGGCCGTCGGCGCGGTACAGGCTGCCGATAAACCCATCACCTTGCGCGTGCAGCACCCTTTGCCATCGACCTCCAGCGCGCAGAAGAACCTGATCGAGCCATGGTGCGCGAAGATCCGCGCGGAATCGGACAACCGCCTGCAATGCCAGATCTATCCGGCCATGCAGCTGGGCGGCACGCCGGCGCAATTGATCGACCAGGTGCGCGATGGCGTGGTGGATGTGATCTGGACCACGGCCACCTATGCGTCGGGCCGCTATACCAAGTCCGAAGTGTTTGAGTTGCCCTGGATTACGCGTTCCGCAGAGGCCAGCAGCAAGGCGCTGTGGACATATGTGCAGGACAATGCCCAGGACGAGTTCAAGGGGGTGCGCCCGGTGTTCCTGCATTTGCATGAAGGCGCCCTGCTGCACTTTGCCGATGGCAACAAGCCAGAGAAGCTGGAAGAGCTGCAATCGCTCAAGCTGCGCGCGCCCACCCGGCTGAACTCCCGCAGCATTGAAGCGCTGGGCGCGACGCCGGTGCAGATGCCGATGGCCGCGGTGCCGGAATCCATGGCCAAGAAGGTGATTGACGGCATTCTGGTGCCCTGGGAAAGCGCCCCGGCCATCCGTTTGCAGGAACTGGCGAAATATCATGTCGATGTGCCTGAGGGCCAGCCGCGCCTGTCCAATACTATTTTCCTGTTCGGCATGAACCCGGCGAAATACGACAGCCTGCCTGACGACCTGAAGGCGGTGATCGATGCCAATAGCGGCCTGGAAGCATCCGGCTGGGCGGGCCGCACGGCGTTTGACGATCTGAGCGGCGGTTATCGCGACCAAATCGTTGCCGCGGGCGGCGAGATTCACTATTTGCCGCAGGCCGAGTACGAGCGCTGGGTTGCTGCGACGGCACCGGTGCAGGAAACCTGGTTCAAGGAAGTGGCGGCCAAGGGGGGCGACGGCCCGGCTCTGTTGCGCCAGGCGCGTGAACTGGTCGAGCGCTACGAGGCTGAGCGTCAATGAATATCACCGCGCTGAGGGAAAAGGCCAAAAGGCGCCTGCCCCGCGCCATCTTCGATTATGTGGATGGCGGCGCGGAGGATGAGCAGACCCTGGCGGACAATCTGGCGTCGTTTGCCGATTGGCGTTTCGTGCCCAGCCGCCTGACGGATCTGCGCGCATTGCATCCGGAAACCACCTTGCTGGGCGGGCCGTCGGCCTTCCCGGCAGCGGTGGCGCCTACCGGGCTGAACGGTTTGTTGTGGCCAGATGGAGATATCGCGCTGGCGCGCGCGGCGCAGCGCGCCGGTATCCCCTTCATGTTGTCCACTGCCTCCAATGCTGCGCTGGAGGAAGTGGCGCGCCAGGCGGGCGGGCGGCTCTGGTTCCAGCTGTATGTGGTGGAGCAGGAGCTGGCGCTATCGTTGGTGCGGCGTGCCCGCGAGGCGGATTACGAGTGCCTGGCGGTGACGGTCGATGTGGTGGCCAATGGCAAGCGCGAGCGCGATGTGCGCAATGGTTTTCGCATGCCGCCGCGCTATACCCCGGCCATGGTGCTCGATGGCCTGTTGCATCCGCGCTGGACCTGGAATTATCTGCGCCATGGCATGCCGGCCCTGGGCAATTTCCAGACGCCGGAAGCGCAGTCGCCACAGGCCAGGGCGGCCTTGTTGCGCCGTTCCATGGATGCCGGTTTTTCCTGGCAGGCGCTGGAAGCGGTGCGCCAGGCCTGGCCCCGGAAACTGATTGTGAAAGGGGTGCTGGATCCTCAGGACGTATTGCGCTGCCGTGCCATGGGCGTGGATGCCGTCGTCCTATCCAACCATGGCGGGCGGCAGCTCGACAGCGCCTGGACCGGGATGGAAGCGCTGGCCGCTTTGCAGGGGATGGATCTGCAAGGGTGCGAAATCATGGTCGATGGCGGCGTGCGGCGCGGTTCGCACATGGCCAAGGCGGTGGCTTTTGGGGCCAGCGGTGTGCTGCTGGGCCGGGCAGCGCTGTATGGCCTGGCGAGCGGGGGCGAGGACGGCGCGCTGGATGCCCTGCATATTCTGCGGGATGAGTATCTGGGAACCTTGACGCATTTGGGCTGCGGCGGCACGGCGGCGCTAGACGCCGGTTTTGTGGCGCAGCGGCGCGGATAAGGCCTGGCCCGGGGCGGCGCTGGCAGCCGCTTCCGCCGTAGCATTTGCGGCGCTGTTTTAGGTTCCGGGCGCGGTGATCTTAGGGCTGCGGCGCAGCCACAGCCAGGGCAGGCGCCGCGCCGGTATCGGCGGGAGGCGGCGTGTCGTCCAGGGCGTGCAGGTGGCGCGACGCGGCCAGACGGCCGGGCAGCAGGTATTCGCCCTGCATCAGCGGAATCGCCAGGGGCGTGAATTCAACTTCCAGATCCAGCCCGGCGTCGCGCCAGGCTTGCCAGACCAGGGTGGTGCAATAGGTGCCAGCCGGGTCGGCCAGACGAAATGGCTTGCCCAGCCCGGCCTTGGCGGCTGCGACGGCTTGTTCGCGTTGCCCGGGGGCGGCCTTGCCGACATGATAGACGACGTGGCGGCGCGATAATTTGGGATCGGTAAAGAATTCCAGCGAGTCGATGACGACGCCGTCGGGGCGGCCGGGAACTTCCGAAGGAGTGGCGTGAACCACCTGCCAGCGGCCAGGCTCGCCCAGGAGCATGCCGACATGGCTGAACCCCCCGCCATCGACTGTCATGACAGCATCGCTGACCGCTTCCGTGCCTTCACGGAAGATCAGGTCGCCCGCCTTGGCGTCCGCAGGCAACGTGCTGCTGCCCGCCGCCAGCACGGCGGCGGATAGCAAAGCGCCCGCGAGTGCCAGGCACAGGCGGGCGCCGCGGGCGATTGTGGTCAAGCCCGGCACAGCCTTACTTCAGGCTGATTTTCCAGTCGCCGCCTTCTTTGACCAGATTGTTGCTGGTAGCGGAATCCTTGCCGTTGCCGAAGACCAGTTTGGAGCGGACAGCCGCGGTGTTTTTGGCTTCGTCGATGGTGACTTCAATGATTTCGACCTTCTTCAGGCCGTCATTGGCGGCAACGCGTTGTTGCATTTCGCCGACGATCATCTGGATTTTGCCTTTGGCCATGGTCATTTCGGAGGCCGGGACTTCTGCCAGGGCGATTTGCTTGGTGGCCAGTTCGACGTCACCCTTGGCGGCGGCCTTGTAGAAGGTCTCGACCACGGATTCGGGCTTGCCGCCGGAGCAGGCAGTAAGCATCAGGGCGAAGAACAGAGCGAAAAATGCGGACAGGCGTGAGCGAAGCATGGCGGGAATCCTGTGAAAACCGTGAATGAGATTGATTTTTGACGGCCCATTGTAGCGCTGCCG
This sequence comes from Kerstersia sp., assembly GCF_052103615.1. Classification (NCBI taxonomy): domain Bacteria; kingdom Pseudomonadati; phylum Pseudomonadota; class Betaproteobacteria; order Burkholderiales; family Alcaligenaceae; genus Kerstersia; species Kerstersia sp. The sequence goes on from NZ_JBQEKA010000013.1 coordinate 33,661, forward strand.
CACGAAATGGGCCTGCGGCCTGCGGTGTGAGGCGTAGGCCGAGCCTGCGCATTGTAGGTTTATGAGAACCTTCGTACCTATCCGGTAAGGTATCAAGTCGCAACAGGGCGGCGGGCATTGCTAAGCCGCGCCGTGCGGTGCTGTGCGGGGCTGTGAGGTAGGCAGACCGTTCCGTTGCCGTCGCGGCGGGGCCTGGTTTGGCGGCGGTTTAGAGGACGATTTTCCAGATGTTGTTATTTGTCTGGAGTCTCAGGTCTTCGGTCTTGGTGCTGCCGTTCTTGAAAATAATCCTGGCTTGTACCTCGGCTTGCGTGCCTTGGTGGCTTAGCCGGCCTTGCAGGATCTGCACCTCGGCCAGGCCCTGGTTGGCCTGCATGGTGTTTTGCATTTCCTCAATGGCGGCGCGTTGCTTGTTGCGTTCCGTGCTTTCGGCGGGATGCTGCACCTGTTCCAGCGCCAGGTCTGTGTCACCGTCGGCGACAGCCTGGTAGAACAGGCGGACAGTGCCGTTGGGCGTGTTGTTTGAGAACGTCATGCAGGCCGTGAGCCATGCGGCGAGCATGAGCATCATCAGGCTGGCAGTCAGGCGGATGGGACGCATGGCGGGTCTCCGAAGGGATGCGGGCAGAGGCTGGTTTTGGCCGGCTCAGTATGCACGGCGTGTCAGGGCCGCACAATGCCCGGGATTCCCGAGTGACAAGCGGAACAGATGGCAGTAGGACGCTGCCAGGGGGCGCCCGTTTTCTGGCACGCATGGCCTGTGGCAAGCCCAGGCGGCAAGCGCGGCTGGGCTTTGGCAGTGCAGCGGCCAGCCAGGCGGCTGCTGCCGGTTCAGACGTGTTGCAGGCGCTCCAGTGCTTGCGCCAGCGTGGGCGTTTGCTTGGCGAAGCAGAAGCGGACAATGCCGTGGTTGGAAGCGGCAGCCTGCGGATCCTGGTAGAACGCGGAAACCGGGATGACGGTGACGCCATGCTCACGGGTCAGCCAGATGGCGAAGTCGGAACCGTTCAGGTCGGATATCTGTTCATACTGCGCCAGCAAAAAGAAGGTGCCGGCGCTGGGCAGCGGGCGGAAACGGGTCTGGGCCAGGCCTTGCGCCAGGAAGTCCCGTTTTTCCTGATAAAAAGCGCTCAGCCCTTGGTAGGTCTCGGGCCTGCCCACGAAACCCGCATAGGCGTGCTGCATGGGCGTGGGCGAGGTAAACACCATGAATTGATGCACTTTGCGGAATTCGCGGGTCAGCGCCGCGGGCGCCAGGCAATAGCCCAGTTTCCAGCCGGTGGTGTGATACGTCTTGCCGAAGGAGGACACAATGAAAGAACGCGCCGCCAGCGCGGGCCGCGTGGCCATGCTCAGGTGCGGGCGGCCATCGAACAGAATGTGTTCATAGACTTCGTCCGACAGGATCAGCAGGTCATGCTGGCTGAGCAGCGCTTCCAGCGCGTCCAGGTCGGCCGGTTCCAGTACGGTGGCCGTGGGGTTGTGCGGCGAGTTGAGGATGAGCAAGCGGGTGCGCGGGGTGATGGCCTGGCGGATGGCATCCCAGTCGAAACGGAAATACGGGTCGCTGGCGGTGGGCGCGCGCATGGCGACGGCGACTGGCGTGGCGCCGGCCAGGCGGATGGCCGGGCGGTAAGAGTCGTAGCCGGGTTCGATGATGATGACTTCATCACCCGCCCCGGCAGCGCAGAAGATGGCAGCCATCAGGGCCTGCGTGGCGCCGCTGGTGACAGTGATTTCCGTGCCGCTATCGTAAGAATGGCCGTATAGCGCCGCCGCCTTGGCCGCAATGGCTTCGCGCAAGGCGGGCAGGCCGGGCATGGGGGGGTATTGATTCAGGCCGCTGGCCATGGCTTCGCTGACTTTCTGGCAGAGCGCCGGGTCAGGGTCGAAGTCGGGGAAGCCCTGGCCCAGGTTGATGGCGCCGGTTTCTGCGGCGAGTTGGCTCATGGTGGTGAAAATGGTGGTGCCGACGTCGGGCAGCTTGGACTGGATCATGGTGCGGGTCATCAAAGGGGTTTCCGCTGCGCGGGAGGCAGCGGGGCCGGACTGCCATCATAAACAGTCTGCTTATGACTGGCGGTAATGCCGGTATGACTGGCAGTGTCAGTGCCGATGGCGCTGGGGCATGGCGGGCGGGGAGTGGCGAGCAGGGAATGGCGAGCAAGGAATGGCGGGCAGGGAATGGGACGGCGCGCATGGCATCCGTCCGGCCCGGGCTGGCCGCCTGGCCGCCTGGCTGCGGTTTGCCTGCGGGCTGCTGGGGCGGCACTCAGGCAGTGCCCGCCAGCGTACAGGGGGCATTGACCAAGGCGAAGAGCTGGCTGCGGAAGTTGATGTTCAGCCGCAGGAAGGCCCGGTTGCGGTAGGTCTTGACGGTGGTTTCCTTGATGCCCAGCGTGGCGCCTATGCCAGCGTGGGTCAGGCCGCGCAAGAGCAGCAGACAGACTTCCAGTTCCTTTTCCGTCAGTTGCGGGGCGGCGCGCAGCAGCGTGATGCGCCAGCTTTCCGTGGGGGATTGCTGCCGCTGCAGGGCCAGATGCCCGCGCACCAGTTGCAGGAGCGCGGGGGTCAGTTGCTCGAAGGCCTGGATTTCAGGGTCGCTGAAGTAACCGGCATCGCGGTGGCGGTAGAGATTGAGCATCAGCGGCGTGCCGCTGTCGTCCCAGGACAGGCTGCAGAGCCGTTCGCTCATGTCGTGGCGCTGATAAATCTCTTGCCGGTACGGCGAAAAACGGATGTCTTCAGCCAGCAGATGGCCGATCAGGGGGCGCTCCATGGGCTGATGGCTTTGCATGCGGCTGGCCAGTTCGTCATGGCTGTGAAAACGCTGGGAATAGTCGTCCCAGCAACGCCAGACCAGCCGGCTATCGTGATGGCGCGAGCCCGCCAGCAGCAGGCTGGGGTGCTGGGGGGAAATGCGCAGCACGTTGAAGTGCTGCGATTTGACCCAGAATGACAGGCTGTCGAGCAGGGACGCCGGGAAGTGCTCGCTGCCCATGGCGCGGGTCAGGTTGACGATGCGTTGCAGGTCGGGCTGGGGCGAGGCGTTGGAGGTATTCCAGATACTGATCATGGCAGACGCTCTCGGTTCGATGTTGCCCCTATTCTCCGTGTAATGGCGCTGCCTGCCAATCCAGGTTTGTCCTGCTGTGCGCCAGGCAATTGCCGCCAGTTTGCCGGGATAAGCGGCTGGGGCGGGGGCAAGGTGCTTCGGCGCTGTCCTCTTCAGGGATGACAGCGCTTCTGCCGCGTGCCGGTAATCTGTTTGCCAGAGACAACTCCCGCCGGCTGCCATGGCGCAATGGCAGCGGCGCTTTCGCAGGCAGAACGATAATGAGCAACGCGCCCCACTCCATGAATTTGCGGGTCAGCCGCGTGACGGCGGAAGCCAAGGATGTGCTGGCCATCGAGCTGGTGGATCCCGACGGCGCGGCGTTGCCGCCTTTTACGCCGGGCGCGCACCTGGAAATGCGCCTGGGCAACGGCATGATCCGCCATTATTCCTTGCTCAATGATTGCAGCGAGCGCCAGCGCTACGTCGTGGGCGTGGGTTTGGCGCCGGATAGCCGCGGCGGTTCGCGTTTCATTCATGGCGGTTTGCGCGAAGGCGACAGCGTCAAGGTGACTGGGCCGCACAATCATTTCGCGCTGGACGAACAGGCTGGCGGGTATTGCCTGGTGGCGGGCGGCATCGGCGTCACGCCGATTCTGGCTATGGCGCGCTGGGCCGAACGCCAGGGCCGCCCCTGGCGGGTGATCTATACCGCGCGCGGCCGTCACCGGGCGGCTTTCTATGAAGACCTGCTGGCGCTGGATCAGGGGCGTGGCCGGGTGCAGCTGCATTTCAATGATGAACAGGCTGGCCGTCTGCTGGCGGTGGAGGCTTTGGCAGCTTCCCTGGGGCCGGACGAGCATCTGTACTGTTGCGGCCCCGATCCCTTGATGCAAGCGGTCAGGCAGGCCACGGCGGCACAGGCCGGGCGGGTGCATTTCGAATGGTTTGCCGCGCCGGTCAGCGCGCCGGGTGCCGATGCCGGGCCAGCCGCCGCCACCGCTGCCGGCAGCGGCGGCGGGTTTGAAGTCATCCTGCGCCAGAGCGGGCAAACGCTGTGGGTCAGCGAGGAACAAAGCATTCTGGAAGCCATGGAAGAGGCTGGCCTGTCGCCAGCGTTTTCGTGCCGCGCCGGGATTTGCCGTTCCTGTGAAACGCGCGTGCATGCCGGTACGCCGGATCACCGCGATCTAGTGCTGTCGGATGAAGAAAAACAGGCCAATGACACCATGCTGATCTGCTGTTCGCGTGCGCTGACGCCTGCGCTGGAATTGGAACTGTAGCGGCTCCGGAGTTTGCCATCGCCACCAGGCCGCAAGCGGCGCGAGGCATGTCATGCACAGGTTTATACATAAGTTATCAACAGATTTTTAGGCTGGCGTCAGCGGTTTGAAGCCGGGCGCGCAGCCATCAGAAAGAGGAGACAAGAATGACCCTGCCGACTTCGAACATCATCGTCAATTCCCGTAAGGCTTCGGCGCAGATGGCCACGCGCCATACGCCGTTTGTGTTTAATGAATGGTATGTCGCGGCTTTTTCCGGGGATGTCGGGCGTGAGCTGATGGCGCGCACGATCCTGGGCAAGCGCCTGGTGTTTTATCGCACGCTGGATGGCAAGGCGGTCGCCATGGAAGATCGCTGCGCGCACCGTTCGTTTCCGCTGTCGCGCAGCTGGCTGGATGGCGACACCATTGTGTGCGGCTATCACGGCTTCCGTTATGACGAGCAGGGCAATCTGATTGAAACGCCCTCGCAAAAGACCTGTCCGCGCGGGATAGGCGTCCGTTCCTATCCGCTGGCGGAAAAAGGCCCGCTGCTGTGGATCTGGATGGGTGACCCGGAGCTGGCCGATGAAAGCACCCTGCCCCATCAGCCCTGGATAGAGAATCCTGACTGGGAGTGCAGCTCAGGCTATTTTCACCATCCCGGCAATTACGTCAGCATGCACGAGAATCTGCTGGATCTGACACACCTGCAATTCCTGCATGCCAACACCATAGGCACGCCCGACTACGCCAGCGCGCCCTTTGAGCTGGATCTGAAGCAAGAAGGCTATTACCGGCTGCTGCGGCGTATTGTGCCGACGACCTTGTCGCCGGTCTGGGGCAATACCACGGGGATTACCGGCCCGACCGCCGCGCGTATCGTGACTTCCGAATTCCTGTCGCCCGGCCTGCACCGCGTCAGCGTGACGTTCTACGACACCGCCCTGCCCGAGGAAACCCGCCCGGTTTTCCATATCCATACCGCGCACATCATTACCCCGGAAACCGACCACAGCATGCATTACCACATTGTGCATGGCCGTGATTTTGCCCAGGCCGATACGGCGCTGGGGGAATTCATGCACGAGCAGCTGTTTGCCGCCTTCAAGGAGGATGTCGATGGCCTGGGGGCGCTGGAAGCCGTGATCGACGATGTGGATGAAAACCACTATGAAATCTCGGTCGGCAGCGATGCGCCTGCGGTGGCCATGCGGATTTACCTGAAAAAACGCGCCGACCGCGAGGCGCAGGCGCGCCTGGCGCAGCTGACGGGCGTCTCCGCCTGAGCAGCGCGGCCAGGACGCCCGCGGCATGCGTCCAGCAAAGACAGATCCAGCCTGGCGGTATCGCTATCCGTCAGGCTGGATGCGGCTTTCCGGCTGGCGCCGGAAAAGTTATCGACAAGGTTATCAGCCAGGTATCCACAGCGATATTCATGTCATACCAACAGGGTTATCCATAGAGATATCCACAAACCAGCAACCTAATACAAGAAAACAAGACCGGAGACATTTCATGCGTCGTCTATCCCAGGCATTGACCCCTATCGCCTTGTCGCTGGCCTGTATGGCACCCGCGCTCGGCCAGGCGCAGGACAAGGTTGTCCTGCGCGTTTCCCATTTCCTGCCGGCCACCTCCAATGCCCAGGTGAATGTCATTCAGCCCTGGTGCGATACGCTGGCACGCGAATCGCAGCAGCGCCTGACCTGCCAGATCTACCCTTCCATGCAGCTGGGCGGCACCCCTGCGCAATTGGCTGACCAGGTGCGGCGCGGCGCGGCGCGGCCGATGTGGTCTGGACGGCGCCGGGTTATTCGACTGGCCGCTTCCCGCGCAGCGAAGCGGTGGAATTGCCCTTCATGCTGCCTGCCAAGGGGGAAATCGGTTCGAAGATCATCTGGGAGTTTTACGAAAGCAGCTTGAAGGATGATTTCAAGGACTACCATGTGCTGGCCTTGCATAGCGACGGCGGCATGCAGCTGCACACGGCAAATAAGCCGGTGACTGAGCTGGAGGCCTTCAAGGGCGTGAAGCTGCGCGCCTCCACGCGGATGACGGCGCGGCTGCTCGATAGCCTGGGGGCGACGCCGGTCAGCATGCCGCCGGCGCAATTGACGGAAGCCTTGTCCAAGGGCGTGGTGGATGGCGCGCTGGTCGGCTGGGAAGTGCTGCCCGCCCTCAAATTGGATGAGGTCACGCGTTTTCATGCCGAGCCTGCCGAAGACCAGCCCATTTTTTCCACAACCTTGCTCAGTCTGCTGATGAACAAGAAGCGCTATGAATCGCTGCCCGATGATTTGCGCGAAATCGTTGACCGCAACAGCGGCCTGGGGCTGTCCATGAGCATGGGGGCGAACTGGGAGCGTTCTGCCAATGCGGCGCGTGAGCAGGTACGCACGCAAGGCGCGCAGGTGGCCGAGATATCCACGGTGGAGTATCAAAAAATGCGTGATGCCGGCCAGGCGCTGACGGATACCTGGATTGCCGAAGCCGGTGAAAAGAAACTGGATGGCGCCGCGCTGGCGGCAGCCTTGAAGGAAATCGCCGAGGCGAATGGCATGAAATATTGAGTTCACGGTTTTTGCCTGCCTCCCGGCCTGCTGCTTGCGCGGCAGGCCGGGTTTTTTGTGGGCGCCAGCGGCGCCCTGCGGGCTTACATGAGGGATGGCAGCCACAGCGTGATGGCCGGGAGGAAGATCAGGATGGCCAGGCGGACGATATCCGCGATCCAGAAAGGCGTGACGCCGCGGTAAATCGTGCCTAGCGAGAGCTCGGGAATCACGGCGCGTATGACGAAGACATTCATGCCGACTGGCGGGGTAATCAGGCTGATTTCCGTCACCACGACCACGACGATGCCGAACCAGATCAAAACCATGCCGGGATCCATCATGCCGCCCAGATCCAGGGCCGCGATAATGGGGTAGAACACGGGCACGGTCAGGAGGATCATGGACATGCTTTCCATGACGGCGCCCAGCAGCAGGTAGATCACGATGATGACCAGGATGACGAGCATGGGCGATAGCTGCTGAGCGATGATCCATTCCGTCAGGCGCAGCGGCGTTTGCGTCATGTTGATCATGTTCGAGAAGATGATCGCGCCGATCAGGACGGCGAAAATCATGCCCGAGGTGCGCGCGCTATCGACGAGGATGCGGAAGAACAGCTTCCAGGTGAGTTGCCGCCGGGCCAGGGTGAAGCAGAGTGCGCCTGCCGCGCCGATGCCGGCGGCTTCGTTGGGCGTGAAAATGCCGCCATAAATGCCGCCGATGACCACGCCGAACAGCACGACGATGCCCCAGACGTTCTTGATGGCCTGGATGCGTTCGCTGCGCGGCAGCTTGGCGCCCGGCGGGCCGGCTTTGGGATTGCGCCAGGTGACGAACATCACGGCCGCGAGATACCCAAGGATGGCCAGCAGGCCGGGCAACAGGCCGGCAATGAAGAGTTTGCCGATATCCTGTTCAGTCATCAGGCCATAGATGATGAGGATGACACTGGGTGGAATCAGAATGCCCAGTGTGCCGCCGGCGGCAATCGAACCGCTGGCGAGCTGGGGGGAATAGCCATACTGCGACATCGACGGATAGGAAACCTTGGCCATGGTGGCGGCGGTTGCTAGGCTGGAGCCGCATAGCGCGCTGAACCCGCCGCAGGCCAGGATGGTGGCCATGGCGAGGCCGCCGCGGTAGTGCCCCAGCACGGCATACGAGGCGGCATAGAGCTGTTGCGATAGCCCGGCCTGCGTAATCAGGTTGCCCATCAGGATGAACAGGGGAATGACCGCGAGGCTGTAGGTCAGTCCGGTTTCATAGACGGTGCTGGCGACCATGGCGGAGGCGGCATTCCAGTTGACCAGAAAGCCGAACCCGGCATAGCCCACCAGGCCCATGGCGAAGGCGATGGGAACGCGTAGTCCCATCAGGGTGAATAACACCAGAAATCCGATCAGGGTTGCAGTCATTGTTGTTCTGCCTGAGAAAGAGGCGTCCCGGAGCCTGAAGCCGGGGCGGCGAAGAGCGAGCACCCGGCCTGCCCCAGAAATACCAGGCCGGTGAGCGCCGCCATGGCGCACATGAGCCAGATCAGCGGAGCCATGGGGATCAGCAGCGAAGCCGTGGTATCCCCATAGGCGCTGGCGTCCATGGCCTTGGGCACGAGACGCCAGGCAACAAACAGCATGGCGACGGCGCACAGGCATTGCACCAGCGCATTGCGCAGCCGCCGCAGGCGGGCTGGCAGCGCGTTCTCGAACAAGTCCACTGAAATATGCTCATGCGCCAGGGTAACGAGCGGCAGCGTGCAGAACACCAGCCCCGCCAGCATGATTTCGGTGATTTCAAAGGAGCCGAGCACGGGGCGGTTGAAAAAGTAGCGCCCGCCGACATCAATGACGGTCAGCAGCATCATGGCCGTCAGCAGGATGGCGGCGATGGCGTTCAGCGCAGTGGTCAGGCCCGCGACGAGCCTGACTGGCAGTGAGGGCGGCCGGTTCATGGCTGGGCTTCCGCGAATTCAGCCGCCAGCGCACGCAGTTCGTCGATGGCTTTGCGTCCGTCCACACCTTTTTTGCCGGCGTTGGCGATCCAGGCGGCCTCCATGGGGGCGGTGCGTTCGCGGATGTCCGCCAGCAGGTCTTGCGGCGCGGCATGCAGGGAAATATTGTGTTCCTGGATGACATCCGCCGCTTTATTGGCAACCTGATCATAGGAGCGGCCGGCCATGCGCGCGAAATTTTCGCCGGACAGCCGCATGATGATGGCCTGGTCTTCCGGGGATAACTGGCCGAATTTATCGCGGTTCATGACGAAGAAAAAGGACGAGTTGTAGAGGCCGCCCGGCACTTCCGTGATGTGCTTGATCAGGTTGCTGATCTTGAAGCCTTCCAGCGCATCCAGGGTCAGCAGCGCGCCGTCGGCAATCTTGTTGGAAAGGATTTGGTAAAGCTCGGACGCCGGATGCAACAGCGGGCTCATGCCCAGTTTCTGCGCGGTTTCATTCATGATGCCGCCGCCCACACGCATCTTCTGGCCTTTCAGGTCGTCGAGCGACAGCATGGGCCGGGTGAGGTGGAAGATATGGCCGGGCGAGTGGGTATAGACGCTTAGCACCTGCACGCCGCGGTGTTCATTGGCCGCTTCCAGGTATTTTTTGTAGATACGCCAGTAGGCGGCCGAGATCGCTTCGCCAGAGTTGCCGGTGAAAGGCAGTTCAACAATCTTGGTCAGTTCAAAGCGGCCGGGCTGGTAGCCGTGTACGCCATAGCTGACATCGGCCTGCCCTTCGCGGACGACGTCGAAGGCGGCCTGCGGGCGGCCTAACGGCGCGGGCAGGATGGTGACTTTGACCCTGCCCTCGGTTTCTTTTTCCACCGCTTCGGCCCACGGGCGAAGCGCGTCAGTGACGAAAAAATAGCCCGGCGGCAGCCAGGATGAGACGGTCAGTTCGGTGGCAGCACTGGCGCTGCCCGGCAGGCTGGCCAGCAGGCCCAGGGCCAGACAGAGCTGGCGGCAGTGGCGGATGATCTTGGACATGATGTCTCCTCGTTTTCTTATGGGATATCTGAGGTGTCGCGGGTGGGGTGTTGCCGGTGAGGCAGCGGCTGCGGGGGCAGCCGCGGGGGTGGCTGCCTGCTGGTCAGGCAGGTGCTGGCGGTTCGGAGGCCGAGACGATGTCCGTGCCGGTCAATTGCTCGACCCAGCGCACCAGTTCACTGACGCTGGCGCCGGGCCCGGCGGCCAGTGAGGCGGCCCGCCAGAGTTGCTGGCCGTTGCCGGAAAATGGCGCGGGCATGTGCTGGCGCGCGGCCAGCTCCATGCCGATGCCAATATCCTTGAGCATCAGTTCCAGTTTGAACGGATCATCGAAGCGGCGGTTGAGCACGCGCTGGCGGACATGGGTTTGGCAGACCCAGGAGCCGCCTGTGGATTGCAGCAGGACATCCGTCATGACGGCAGGATCCAGACCGAGCCGGGTGCCCAGCGCCAGACCTTCCGACAGCGCCAGCAGATTCATGGCGGTAATCATGTTGTTGAGCGATTTCATGGCATGCCCGGCGCCCAGGCCGCCCAGGTGGAAGGTGGCACGGCCCATGCAATCCAGCAGGGGCCGCACGCGCGCCATGTCCGCGTCGGTGCCGCCAGCCATGAAGACCAGCTCGGCCGCTTCGGCGCCCCACTGGGCGCCGGAAACCGGCGCATCGACCATGCTGGCGCCGCGGGCGGCCAGGGCAGCGGCTGTTTGTTCCGTGATCCAGGGTTCGGACGATGAGGTATCCAGCAGCAGGCTGCCCGGGCGCAGTTCGGCAAGCAAGCCGTTTTCGCCTTGCACGACCTGCTGCACCACCTGGCCGTTAGGCAGCATGGTGATGATGATGTCGCTATGGCGCGCGACGTCCGCCGGGGTGCTGGCGGCGCGGGCGTGCGTGAGCGTGGCCGCCAATTGCGCGGCGGCGGCCGCGTCAATGTCATAGAGGCTGAGGCGATAGCCGGCGCGGGAGAGATGAGACGCCATATGGCGGCCCATCACACCCAGGCCGATGAAGCCCAGCGCGGGCAGGGAGTGATCCACAGTGGTCATGGCGTTTCCTTAATGCCCCGCCCGCCAGGCGAGCCAGGCGGTCGATTGGTCGCAGGCCGGGCCGCGCGCCTCACAGGCGGCGGCCCAGCGTTCGGCCACCAGGCGGCTGACAGGCGCGTTGGTGTTCAGCGCCTGGCCCAATTGGCTGGCAATGCCCGCATCCTTGGTGAGCAGGCCCAGGGCGAAGCCGGTTTGGTAGGTGGCGGTGACGACATGTCCGGCGAAGACTTTTTCGCTATTGAAGCTGCGCCCGGTAGATAGGTTGATGATGTCCACCATGAGGCTTTCGTCCAGGCCGAAGGTCTGCCCTATCATCAAGGCTTCCGCGGTGGCCGCATAAGTGGCAGCGGCGACGAAGTTGTTGAGTGCTTTCATGGCGTGGCCTGAGCCCGAGCCGCCCGTGCGAAAGACGCGCTGCCCCATGGCGTTGAACACCGGCATGGCCGTGTCGATGGCGTCTGCGGCGTTCGTTCCGGCCATGATGGTCAGCGTGCCAGCCACCGCGCCCGGGACGCCGCCGGAGACAGGCGCGTCGATCAGGGTCAGGCCGGCGGCCTGCAATTGCGCCGCCAGGGCGCGGGTTCCCAGCGGGTCTGCGGAACTCATGTCGATGATGATGGTGCCTGGGGCCAGATGGGCGGCCAGGCCGCCATCGGCTTCCAGCAGCACGGCACGGACTTCTTTGCCGGTAGGGAGCATGGTGATGACAATCCGGGTGCCGGCGGCCAGCTGGGCCCAGCTGCTGCATGGCACGGCGCCATATTGGCTGGCGATGTGGTCGCGGCGTTCCGGGGCAAGGTCGAAGACACGCAGGGGAAATCCGGCCTTGGCCAGGTTGGCCACCATGGGTTCTCCCATGTTGCCCAGGCCGATGAAGGCAATTTGCGTGGTCCCGGTCATGGCGTTTGCTCCGGCGCGGCAGCAACCAGGCCCAGATCCTGCAAGGTGGCATCAGTATTGAGCCAGGCATCGACGGCGGCGGGAATGCCGCAATAGAGCGCGGCATGGCGCATTAGCGCGCCCAGTTCTTCCACGGTGACGCCGTTTTGAATGGCGCCCCGGACATGAATGCGCAACTCGTGCGAGCGCCCCAGGGCGATCAGCATGGCGATGGTCGCCAGGCTGCGCTGGCGCAGATCCAGGCCGGGCTGGGTCCAGACCTGGCCGAAACAATCGGCGGTCACCATGTCTTGCATGGGGCGCAGAAAGGCGCTGGCCTTGGCGATCTGGGCATCCGTGGCGGCAGCGCCGAAAATCTGGTGCCGCAAGGCCAGGCCGGCGGCGTGGTGGGGAGAGACTGGCATGGAGGGTTCCTTGTTGAAATCAGAGGGAGGTGATGGGGAAGTGATGCGGAGGCAGGGGGCGGTCAGCGGCACGGCTTCAGTAGGCGATACAGACCGATTTGAGTTCGGTATAGGCGTCGATGGCGCTGCGGCCGTGCTCGCGGCCTAGGCCTGACTGCTTGAAGCCGCCGAAGGGCATGTTGGGGTCAACCATGTTGTGGCTATTCACCCAGACTGTGCCGGCCTGGAGGGTGTCGATGGCATGCTGGGCGCTGTCCAGCCGGTTGGTCCAGATGCTCGCGCCCAGGCCATAGCTGCTGTCATTGGCCTGGCGCAGCACCTCATCGAAATCGTCGAAAGGCATGGCCGTCAGCACAGGGCCGAAGACTTCCTCGCGCAGCAGCGTCAGGGGCTTGCCGCCGGGGTTGGCGATGATGGTTGGGCGCACGAAGAAGCCGTTGCTGTCGTCGGCATCGCCGCCCGCGACGATGTCGCCGCCTTCGCGGATGGCGTCATCGACAAATCCCAGCACGCGGGCGCGGTGGCGCGCGGACACCATGGGGCCCATCTGCGCGCCGGGGTCAAAGCCGCTGCCGAGGACCGTGCCATCGGCAATGTCAGCCAATCCAGCCAGAACAGCGTCATACAGCGGCCGGGCCACATAGAGACGGGAGCCGGCGGTGCATACCTGCCCATGGTTGAAGAAGATCGCGCCGGCGGCGCCTTGCACGGCCTGGGCGACGTCCATGTCGTCCATGATGATGACGGGGCTCTTGCCGCCCAGCTCCAGCGTTGCCCGGCGGATATCGTGGCCGCATTGCGCGCCTATCATCCTGCCGACCTCGGTGGAACCGGTGAAGGTGATCTTGTCCACGCCAGGGTGGCGCGCCAGGGCCGCGCCCGCATGCGGGCCATCACCGGTGACGACGTTCAGCACGCCGGGAGGAAAACCGGCCTCATGGGCCAGTTCGGCCAGGCGCAGCGCGGTCAGCGGGGTTTCTTCAGCGGGCTTGAGGACCACCGTGCAGCCGCAGGCCAGAGCCGGGGCAATTTTCCAGATGGCCATGGCCAGCGGGAAATTCCAGGGCACGATGGCGCCGACCACGCCTGCCGGGACGCGCAAGGTGCTGGCGCGGTAGCGGACACCCGGCGGAAAGGCCAGGGAAAGGTCGAAACTGCTGCCTTCTATTTTGGTGGCCCAGCCGGCCATATAGCGCAGCCATTGCGCGCTGCCGCCAACTTCTATGGCTTGTGACCAGGGCAGCAGCTTGCCCTGGTTCAGGGTTTCCAGCGCGGCAATTTCATCACCGTGGGTTTCCAGCAGGTCGGCCAGGCGCAGGATCAGCCGTTCCCGGGCGGCGGGCGTCATGCGGCGCCAGGCATCGGATTGCAGCGCCTGGCGCGCGGCTTGCACGGCGCGGTCTATGTCCTGCTCGGTGCCGGCGGCAACCTGGGCAATCTCGGCGCCTGTGGCGGGATCGTAAACGGGGAAGGTGGCGCCTTGCTCGGCATCGCACCACCGGCCCTGGATGAAAAGCTGGGTGCGGATGGCTGTTTTGGCAAGTTCGGCTGCTTGCATGCGTGTCTCCTGTTGTGGTGAAACCATTCTAGGAAGACGCAAGCGGCAGGCCTTGTGTGGATGTGCACCGGTCTTGGCCGGTTGTGCAGGCTCAGGGAAAACACCGACAGCCGGCGGCGGGATGCGTGGGCGCCCGCTTGCGCCCCGCACCCGTGCCAGGCTGCGTTGCGGCGCTGAGGGCTGGCGCCTGTCAGGCCAGGCGCGGGGCAGGCGTCAGTGCTCGCGGGCGGCGGGGCGCGGGCGCGGCCGTTCTGGGGTTTTGCCGCTGTGCTGGCCGATGCGCCAGATGGCGGGCGATACGCCATGTCTGGCGGTGAATACCTTGCTGAAATGGGCGGGGTCGGCGAAGCCCGTATGGCGCGCGATTTCGGCAACTGGCGTATCGCGCCAGGCCGGTTGCGCAAGCATCTGGCAAGCCCAGTCCAGGCGTGCCTGCTGAATGAAGGCGCGAGGGGTGGTGCCGGACAGGGTAAAGAGGTTGTAGAGGGTGCGGCGCGCCATGCCGAGCTCGCGCGCGACGACATCAGCTGTCAGGCCCGGCTCGGACAGGCGTTCGTTGATCAGGCGGATGGCCCGTTGAAGCCGGGCGTCGGGTTCCTGGATGCGGGTATCCAGATATTGGCGGGCCTGGCTGGCCAGCGCCTGCTGTAGCAGGTTGACGGTGGCGTCTTGCAGCGCTTGCTGGCTGCCGGGATCCAGCGGGCCGGGTTCGCGCAAGAGCGCGCTCAGGCTGGACAGCACGATATGGGCGGTGCCGCCGCCTGCCATGGCGCGGCCCGCCAGCGCCGCCACCGCAGGCGACCAGCCGCGGCTTTCGTGCTGGGGCACCAGCAACACCAGTGAACGGCTGTATTCGGAGGACTCGATGCTGTATTCGCGTGTCGTGTCATAGACCGACCACATGCCTTTGCGCAGCCGCGTGTCCTGGTTGCCCTGGCAGATGCGGCTTTCACCATCGAGCTGCCAATACAGCTTGAAACAGGGCAGCGGGCCGTTTTCGGCAATCAGCCGGGGGCGCAGCACGCGCGTGGCGGTGAGGTAGAGCTCGGCTGCAATGCTGTCGCCGAATTGCGCGATCAGGGCGCTAGTGAAAAAACGGGTGCTGCGTGAGGATTCGATATCCAGTTCAAGGAAGTTCTTGCTGGCGATATCGCTCCACTGCTGGACACTGCTGGTGCGTATTTCTGTTGCGGCCATGATGCCTGGTCTCCTTGCCGGTTGCCGCACGCAGAGTCTGTCCAGGAGGCATGGAGGGCCGCGTCTTGCCCGGACGGGCGTGGTCGCAGCGCAGCGTGGCATGGGCGTGAGGATGGCCGGCACGGAACAGTGAAGCCTGTTTGGGGTACTGGGGGGTAGTAGTGTTTTCCCAGGGCAGACCGGTCTGCCCTGGGGCTGGCAGGCCGTGGCGGCGCGGTGTTATGGCGAACAGTCTGGCGCAGAGTCTGGCGCAGATTCTGGCGCTTGCGCTAGGCAGCGATCCAGCGCAGGCACGAGCGCGGCCAGGTGATGCACGGCGGCTGTGTCCAGCGTGCCGCATGGCGGGAACTCTGCCAGTACCCTGACCTGGCCGAAATGTTCGATGGCGCGGCGGTTGCCGGGCGACGGCGGGCCATTCAAAATGACGCCCAGCACAGGTATCCGGCGGGCGGCGAGCGCCTGCAGGCTCAGCAAAGTATGGTTGATGGTGCCCAGGGTGCTGCGCGCCACCAGGACGACCGGCAGGTCGAAGCGGGCAATCAGATCCAGCATCAGATCGTGTTCATTGATGGGAACCAGCAGCCCGCCTGCGCCTTCGACGATCAGCGGCGCCTGCGTGCCCGGCAGGTGCAGCGTGTGCATGTCGATGGCGGTGTGTTCCAGGGCGGCGGCCGCCCAGGGGGATAGCGGGGCTTGCAAGGCGGCGCCCGGGGCGTGGATGCGTTCCGGCGGCAGCCCGGCCAGGCGGGCGACGGTGTCGGTGTCACCGGCTTCGTCGGCCAGGCCTGTTTGCAGGGGCTTCCAGTAATCGGCTTGCCAGGCATGGGCCAGGACGGCGCTGGCCAGGGTTTTGCCAACGCCTGTATCCGTGCCGGTGACAAACACGCCGGCGGGGGGGCGGCGCCAGGCGCCGTAAGCAATTTCGTAACTCACGCTTTGGTGTTCCTTGTCGAAGCGCTGCAGGACAGCGCGTAACTGGCTGGCCGAGAGGGGGGTGTGATGGCTGGCCGGACAGGTGGCGCCGATGGCCTTCAAGCCGCGCAGAAATGACAGGCCGCCGGTGTGCGCCACACGCAGGGATTCCGTCACGAGATGGCCGGAAAATGGCAGGCTCCGGCCTATGTGCGCTGCCGGTGGATAACTTCGTGTCCCGGCCTGCCAGCCCAGTTGCTCATGGGCCGCGCGCCATTCGCGGAAAGTGCCCGCCGCCAGGGTGTTGAACGCCAGCCAGCCTCCAGGCGCCAGGTAGGCCGCCAGGCGTGCCAGGCCGCTGTTCAGGTCGTCGAACCATTGCACGGCCAGGCTGGAGCAGATCAGATCAAAGTGGCCTGTCAGGCCTGACGGATATTCGCCGTCCATCGCCAGGAACTGCTGCGAATCGCCGGGAAAGTGGCGCCGGGCCTGGCTCAGCATGGCAGGAGAAATGTCTGTCAGGGTCCACGAAGCGGGCCCTAGCAGGCCTGCCAGCTCACGCGTCAGCAGGCCTGTGCCGCAGCCGATTTCCAGGATGCGGGGGCGCGGCGGCAGCGGCAGACGGGCAATGCGCTGCGCCAATTCACGGGCGGCATGCTGTTGCACGCTGGCATGCTGGTCATAGCGCGCGGCGCTGCCATTGAAGCGCCGGGCAATGTCCGGCTTGTGGATAAGTTTGTGAGTAACGATGGCTGGCGGGGGCGAATCACAGGGGCGGCCAGGGGGATGGGCGTTACCCGCTGGATAGGTGTCCAGTACAAATTCCGCAATCCGGCTGGCGCACCAGGCGCTGTCCGTCAGGGGCAGCAGATGGCCGCCCGCATGCCAGTGGGTATCTTGAATCCCCATGGCTTGGGACAGGGCGGCGGGGACCAGGGGGTCATCCAGGCTGGCAAGCAGTCGCACCGGCAGCGCCAAGGATGCCAGCGCATTGCGTTCATCCCGGTCGCGCAAGGCGCGCAGCCCATCCGCCAGCGCGGCTGCCGCGGGCACGCCGGCGGCGGCGGGCGCCCCGCAGCGGGCACGGAATTCGTCCACAAGCTCACGCGGCGCCTGTGCGAGCTTTTCCAGCATGCGTGTGAGCGCGCGCGGCGGTGTGCCATGAGGATGATCCGGGGCGCGGCTGAATCGGGCAAAACCGTTGACCAGCACGAGCCCGGCGCAAGCGGGCGGCAGCTCGCCCAATAGGCGCATGGCGCCCAGGGAATGGCCGATGGCAATCACGGGGCCGCTGCCAGGGCATGCTGGCGGTTGCGGGCGATGGGCAGGCACAGCGCCTGCGGCTGATGGGGCTGTGAAGTAGCCCGCATCCAGGGCGGCTTGCGGATATTGCGGCAGCCGGGCCGCAAGATGGGCGCGCACCTCGGCCCAGAAGCTGGCGTCAAAGGCCCAGCCGTGGACGAATAAAAGCGTGCATGGCGGCAGGCTGGCGCCGGGGCGGGATGATGGGGCGGGCATGGGTTCAGGGCCGCCGGGGCAAGTGCCTGGCCGCCTGCCGCAAGGCGCTGGCGAGCCGGTCTATTTCGGTGTCGCCGTGGGCGGCAGACAGTGTCAGCCGCAGACGGCTGGTGCCGCTGGGCACGGTGGGCGGACGGATGGCAATGGCCAGGCAGCCCAGGTCTTGCAGGTGTTGGCTGAGCGCCAGCGCGTGTTCGGCGCTGCCGGCGATGGCAGGAATGATTTGCGTGCTGGAGGGGCCGCAATCCAGGCCCAGCTCCTGCAGCAGGCCGCGGATGCCGCTGGCGTGAGACTGCAGGCGGGCGCGTTCGGCCTGCATGCCGGGCACCAGTTCGAGCGCCGCATCCATGGCGCCCAGCACGGCGGGCGGCAAGGCGGTGGTGTAGATCAGGCCGGAACAGGTGTTCACCAGATAGTCGCACAGGACGCGGGATCCGGCGATATAGGCGCCAAACCCGCCCAGCGCCTTGCTGAAGGTGCCCATGGCCAGGTCCACGCCGGGGATGCCGCTGCTCAGGCCCATGCCATTCTGGCCCAGCACGCCCGTGGCATGGGCTTCATCCAGGTAGAGAAAGGCATGGTAGCGGCGGGCCAGCGCGGCCAGCGCGGCGACATCGGACTGATCGCCATCCATGCTGAACACGCTTTCAGTGACGATGAAGCGCGTGCCGGGCTCATGGGCACGCGCTTGCAGCAAGGTTTCCAGATGCGCCAGGTCATTGTGGCGGTAGCGGATCTGCCGCGCGCCGGCTGCCTGGCAGCCCATGTGCAGGCTGGCGTGGTTCAGCTTGTCACAGAAAACCAGCGGGGGCGCGGCACTGCTGCCCGCCTTGAGCAAGGCAGGCAGCACGGCGGCATTGGCTTGCCAGCCAGAGGCCAGCAGCAGCGCGGCTTCCGTGCCTTTGAGCGCTGCCAGGCGGGTTTCGACCTGCTGGTGGATATCGAAGGTGCCGCATACCAGCCGGGAAGCCTGGGCCCCTGCCCCCCATGTCTGGCTCCACGCGTGAGCGCGCTCAACGAGCAGGGGGTGGCGTGACAGGCCGAGGTAATCATTGCTGGAAAAATTCATCAGCAATTGCCCCTCCCGCCAGACATAGCCGGCGGGCGCCGAACGGCAGGGCCGCAAGTGCCGGCGCGCCTGCGCCGCGTCTGCCCTATCCAGGTGCTGCTGCAAAATGGAATCTATTTTTGACATCAATTGAGCGAAGATGGGTGCGTTTTAGCGGCAATTGGAGGTTTCGAAGAGATGGGTACACTCGCCGAATCGCGTTTTGGCGGATTGTAGTCAGGAAAATTGGCTTGGCAATCGTCGCTCAAAATGTGCCTATCGGCGTTCTTTATGGCGCCAAAATTCAATATTCATCTTTAACTTTTTAATGGGGTGAAGTGAAATGGACGCGTATTCCAATCCCTGGATGGCGGCAGGCATGCGGCATATCTGGTTGCCGTACACCCAGATGCAGACGGCCACGCCGCCGCTGCCGGTGGTGCGTACCGCGGGCAGCCAGATCGAGCTGGCCGATGGGCGCACGCTGGTCGATGGCGTGGCCTCGTGGTGGACGGCCTGCCATGGCTACAACCATCCGCATATCGCCGCGGCGGTGCAGCAGCAATTGGCAGCCATGCCGCATGTGATGTTTGGCGGGCTGGTGCATGAACCGGCGCTGCGGTTGGCGGCGCGCCTGGCAGCCGTTCTGGGCGGCGGGCTGGAACGGGTGTTCTATACCGATTCGGGCTCGGTGGCGGTGGAAGTGGCGATGAAAATGGCCGTGCAGTATTGGTTGAACCAGGGAGAAACTGGCCGCACGCGTTTTCTGGCATTTCGTGGCGGCTATCACGGCGATACCCTGGGCACGATGGCGGTGTGTGACCCGGAAGAAGGCATGCACACGCGCTTTCAGGGCATGCTGATTGGCCATGACATCGTTGCCTTGCCAACGGACGATGCCGCCGAAGCGGCGCTGGACGGTTATCTCGCGCGCGAGGCACATGCGCTGGCTGGCATTCTGGTGGAGCCCCTGGTGCAGGGCGCGGGCGGCATGCTCATGCATGCGCCTGCTGTGCTGCAGCGCTTGCGGCGTCTGGCGGACCGCCACGGCCTGCTGCTGATTTTCGATGAGATTTTTACCGGTTTTGGACGCACCGGCACGATGTTCGCCTTTCAGCAGGCGGGCGTGTGGCCGGATATCATCACGCTGTCTAAAGCCCTGACCGGGGGCACCTTGCCTTTGGCAGCAACGGTGGCCAGCCGCCGGGTATTCGATGGTTTCCTGTCTGATGACCCGGGCCACGCCTTGATGCATGGTCCGACTTTCATGGGGAATGCGCTGGCGTGCGCAGCCGCCAACGCCTCGCTGGATCTGTTCGAGCAGGAGCCGCGCTTGGTGCAGGTGGCTGCCATCGAAGCCGTGTTGCGCGCGCGGCTGGCGCCGTTGGCCGATTTGCCCTGGGTGGCGGATGTGCGCGTGCTGGGCGCGATCGGTGCGGTGGAGCTGCGGCAGATTCAGGACCGCGAAGCGCTCAAGCGCCGCTTTGCCGATGCCGGGGTCTGGATCCGGCCATTTGGCCGGATCGCCTATGTCACGCCAGCGTTCACGATCACGCCGGAGGAACTGGACTTCCTGCTGGAAGCCATGACCCAGGTGCTGGCGCAAGGCCAGCCCTGAGCGCTCTGCCCCTCACTGCCGCGGCCATTGGCACTGCAATCGGCCAGGCCTAGCCCTGCGCTTGTTCCGGTGCTGAGAGGGGCCGTTCCAGTATGCGCGGCCCCGCGCCTTCCTGGCCCAGGATATCGCCGGGGTTGCGCAGCGGACAGTCCTCCATGGACAGGCAGCCGCAGCCGATACAGCTATCGAGCTCATCACGCAGGCGTTGCAGGCGGGTGATGCGCTCGTCCAGGCTGACGCGCCAGAGCGACGACATCTCGTGCCATTGTTTGGCGCTCAGTTTGCTGTCGGCGGGATAGCGGCAGAGTGCCTCCTTGATTTCTTCCAGGGGAATACCAGCGCGTTGCGCCACTTTGATGATGGCGATGCGGCGCAGCACCAGCGACGGAAAACGGCGCTGATTGCCGCCGCTGCGGGTGCTGGCAATCAGGCCTTTGGATTCATAGAAATGCACTGTCGAGACAGGCACGCCGCTGCGGTGCGCCACTTCGCCCACCGTCAGCGGGCGGGATAAGTCTATGGGTTGTTGCGTCGCCATGATGCTTGACCTCAAGTTAACTTGAGGTTTTATAGTCCAGCCCAAGCCCCAATGCAAGTCTGCATTGTTCTCGTTCCCCTACGGTTTCGTGAGCCCGGCAGCGCTTGCCGGCTCGTCTTCTGGAGTCATGCACATGCGCAGTTTTGTCGATAACGCTTTGGAAAGCAGATGGCTTTGGTGGCTGGCCCGCATTCTGCTGATTGTGGTGTTTGTATCTTCCGGGCTGGCCAAGCTGATCGACTTTCAAGGGGGCTTGGCGGAAATGCGTGCCGCGGGCCTGGAGCCTGCCCTGTTTTTCAATATTGCGACCGCTGTCTTGCTGCTGGGCGGTTCCTTGCTGATCGTGCTGGACCGCGCGTTGTGGCTGGGTGCCGGCGCATTGGCGGTTTTTATGGTGCTGGCAGTGGTGATTGTGCACCGCTTCTGGGCGCTGCCGGAAGCGCAGGCGAAGCTGGCGCTGTTCTGGGCGCTGGAGCATGCATCGGTGGTTGGCGGGCTGATAGCAGCGGCGATTGCCAGCCGGTTGCGCCAGCGGCCTGCGGCCATTCCGGTGCGGCTGCGCTAGGCCCTGATGGGAAGTGAGGAAATCATGAAAAGAAATACGGGTTTTTGGGGGATGGCGACGGTGTCTGTCGCCGTGGCGGCCTTGGCGGTGGTGGTGTTGCTGGTGACAGACCGTTCCAGCGCTGAAGCAGGCGGCGCCTGGCCTGCCACCAAAGTGGCCTTGGCGCCGGTGGAACGCCTTGCGGCGCCACGGGCTTTGCATGGTGTGGGGGCGCTGGAAGCGGCGCGCCAGGTGGAGCTGGCGGCTGAAACGCCGGGACGGGTAACGCGCATTGCCTTTGAGTCCGGGCAAACGGTCAAGGCAGGCCAGTTGCTGGTGCAAATGAACGATGCGCCGGAGCAGGCCGAACGGCTGCGGCTGCAGGCGCAATTGCGTAATGCGGAAACTGTGCTGGCGCGTACGCGTGTTCTGCGGGCGGATCAGGTGGCCACACAGGAGCAATTGGACAATGCCGTGGCTGCCCGCGATATGGCCAGAGGCGAGCTGCGCCGTGTCGAGGCGGTGATCGCCCAAAAGGCGGTGCGTGCGCCGTTTGCAGGGGTCATCGGTATCCGCCGCGTGCATGAAGGGCAATATCTGAATGCCGGTGATGCTGTGGCGAGCCTGGTAGATGCCCATACCATGCACGTGAATTTTTCTCTGGATGAACAGGCTGTCCGGCATCTGCATCCGCAGCAGCCGGTGGTGTTGCAGCTTGACGCCTGGCCGGAACAATCGTTCGAAGCCCGCATTACCGCCATCGACCCGATGATAGGTGCATCGCGCACAGTGCAGGTGCAAGCCAGCCTGCCCAATGCCGATGGCGTGCTGCGTGCCGGGATGTTTGCCGGAATCCGCGTGCAGCGCCCGCAGCAGGAAATGGTGCTGGCGGTGCCGGAAACCGCGCTGACCTACAACGCGTACGGCCAGACCGTGTTCCTGACCCGCCAGAATGACAAGCAAGGGCTGACGGTACACCGCATGGCAGTGAAAACAGGCGAACGCTGGGATGGCAGGGTGGAAATCGCATCCGGTCTGGCCGAAGGCGACCAGGTCGTGGTGTCCGGCCAGATCAAGCTGAGCGATGGCATGCAGGTGGAGCCTGTGGCGCGCGACGCCTTGAACGAAACCGGCGGCGCCGCGCCGCAGGCGCCGGCTGCGGAAGGAGCCGGGTCATGAAGTTCACCGATATGTTTGTGCGCCGCCCTGTGCTGGCGCTGGTGGTGAGCTGCCTGATCGTGCTGCTGGGCCTGTTTGCGCTGGGCAAGCTGCCCATTCGTCAGTATCCGCTGCTGGAAAGTTCGACCGTCACTGTGAGCACCGAGTATCCCGGCGCGTCGGCGGAGCTGATGCAGGGGTTTGTGACACAGCCTATCGCGCAGGCGGTGTCTTCTGTCGAAGGCCTGGATTACCTGGCGTCTTCCTCTACGCAAGGGCATAGCCAGGTGACGTTGCGCATGGAGTTGAATCGCGATTCCACGCGCGCGCTGACGGAAACCATGGCCAAGATCAATCAGGTGCGCTACCGCTTGCCGGATCAGGCCTATGACCCGGTGGTGGAGCTGTCCGCCGGGGATTCCACGGCTGTCGCTTATGTCGGTTTTTCCAGCGATAGCCTGTCCACCCCGGAGTTGACGGATTATCTGTCGCGTGTGGTCGAGCCGCTGTTTTCCGGTATCGACGGCGTGGCCAAAGTGCAGACTTTCGGCGGCCAGAAGCTGGCCATGCGTCTGTGGCTGGATAGCGAGAAGCTGGCGGGCCGCGGCCTGACGGCCAGTGATGTGGCCGACGCGGTGCGGCGCAATAACTATCAGGCGGCGCCCGGGCAGGTACGGGGGCAGTATGTGGTGTCCAATGTCCGGGTCAATACCGATCTGGGCAGCGTGCAGGAATTCCAGGATCTGGTGATACGCAATGACGGCAATGGCCTGGTGCGCCTGCGCGATATCGGCACGGTGGAGCTGGGCGCGGCCGCGACGGAAACCAGCGCCCGCATGGATAGCAGGAATGCGGTGCACCTGGGCTTGTTTTCCACCCCTGCCGGGAACCCGCTGGTGATTGTTGACGGTATCCGGCAGCTGCTGCCGGAAATCGAGAAAACCCTGCCGCCCGATGTGCATGTGGAGCTGGCATTCGAAACGGCGCGCTTTATCGAGGCTTCCATCGGCGAAGTCATGCATACCCTGGTGGAAGCGGTGCTGATCGTGGTGCTGGTGATCTGGCTGTGCCTGGGGTCGCTGCGCACCGTCATTATTCCTGTGGTGGCCATTCCCTTATCCATGCTGGGTGCCGCAGGCTTGATGCTGGCTTTCGGTTTCAGTATCAATCTGCTGACCCTGTTGGCCATGGTGCTGGCCATCGGCCTGGTGGTGGATGACGCGATTGTGGTGGTGGAAAATGTGCACCGCCATATCGAGAGCGGCAAAAGCCCGGTGGCGGCCGCGCTGGTAGGCGCCCGGGAAATTGCCGGGCCGGTGGTGGCGATGACGCTGACGCTGGCGGCGGTATATGCGCCTATCGGCCTGATGGGCGGGCTGACGGGCGCCTTGTTCCGCGAGTTCGCCCTGACGCTGGCGGGCGCCGTGATCGTATCGGGGGTGGTGGCGCTGACGCTGTCACCGGTGATGAGTTCGCTGTTGCTGCCCGCGGGCCAGCAGGAGGGCCGCCTGGCCCGTCTGGCCGAGCATGTGTTCAGCGGGCTGGCGCGGCGTTACGGGTTTGTGCTGGCATTTTCTTTGCGGCGGCGCTGGCTGAGCGGCGGTTTTGCCTTGCTGGTGTGTGCGGGGCTGCCGTTCCTGTATCAGTTGCCGCAGCGCGAATTGGCGCCGGCAGAAGACCAGGCGGCGGTGTTGACTGCCATCAAGGCGCCGCAGCATGCCAGCCTGGCTTATGCCGAGCGTTTTGCGGAAAAGCTGGAAGAGGTCATGGAGAGTATCCCGGAAACGACGGGCACCTGGATCATCAACGGCACAGACGGCCCATCGGCCAGTTTCGGCGGCATCAATCTGTCTTTGTGGGGGGAGCGCGAGCGCTCTGCCGCGCAGGTGCAGGCAGATTTGCAGCAGGCCGTCAGCAATGTCGAAGGCAGCAGCATTTTCGTGTTCCAGCTGGCGCCCTTGCCGGGGTCCAGCGGGGGCTTGCCGGTGCAGATGGTCTTGCGCAGCGCGCAGGATTATCCGGTGCTGTATCAGACCATGGAAGAGTTGAAGGAACGCGCGCGCGCCAGCGGCTTGTTTGTCGTGGTCGATAGCGATCTGGAATACAACAATCCGGTGACGCAGGTGAACATAGACCGCGCCAAGGCGGCCAGTCTGGGCATACGCATGCAGGATATCGGCGATTCGCTGGGTGTGCTGCTGGGGGAAAACTACCTGAACCGTTTCGGCTTGCAAGGGCGTTCCTATGATGTCATTCCGCAAAGCGTGCGTGAGCAGCGCCTGACATCACAGGCCCTGGCACGCCAGTATGTGCGTACCGATACGGGGGCTTTGGTGCCTTTGTCCACGGTGGTGACGCTGGATACCCAGGTCGAGCCCAATCGCTTGCCGCAATTCAATCAGCAGAATGCCGCAACCTTGCAGGCCATTCCTGCGCTAGGCGTGTCGCTGGGGCAAGCCGTGGCGTTTCTGGAGCAGGCGGCGGCGGAGTTGCCGCCGGGGTTCAGCCATGATTGGCAATCGGAATCGCGCCAGTATGTGCATGAAGGCAATGCCCTGCTGTTCGCTTTCCTGGCGGCGCTGGTGGTGATTTATCTGGTGCTGGCCGCGCAGTATGAAAGCCTGGTGGATCCGCTCATCATCCTGATTACCGTGCCGTTGTCGATTTGCGGCGCCCTGCTGCCGCTGGCGCTGGGCTGGGCCACGCTCAATATTTATACCCAGATCGGTCTGGTGACTTTGATTGGCCTGATCAGCAAACACGGCATTTTGATGGTGGAGTTTGCCAATGAATTGCAGGTAAGCGAGCAGCTGGACCGTTCAACCGCCATTGTGCGGGCGGCGAAGATTCGTTTGCGTCCGGTGCTGATGACAACGGCGGCCATGGCATTCGGTGTTGTGCCGCTGCTGTTTGCGAGCGGCGCAGGCGCCAGCAGCCGTTTCGGGCTGGGGGCGGTCATTGTGTGCGGGATGCTGATCGGTACGGTGTTCACGCTGTTTGTGCTGCCGACGATTTATACCCTGCTGGCGCGTGATCATCGCGTGCAGACGGCGCGCGGCAGGCAGTTGTCCGAGGCCGAAGCGGCGTTGGAGGGATCGTTATGACATCATTTTTTTCACGCGGGCTGGCGCTGGGCGCGCTGGCTTTGCTGGCGGGCTGCATGGTCGGCCCGCGTTATGAAACGCCAGCCACGCCAGGCATTACGTTGGCCAGTGAGCAGGCTGCGCGGTTTGCTGCCGCGGAGGCGGCGTTACCGGCGCGCTGGTGGACGTTTTTTGATGACCCGGCATTGGTGGCGTGGATAGATGCTGCGTTGGCGCATAACCATGATATTCGCCAGGCGCAGGCGTCGCTGTATGCGGCGCGCGCGGTGTTTGACGAGCGGCGTCTGGATCGCCTGCCGGGTGTGACGTCCGGGGCGGGTTACGAACGCGGTATTCAGCAGCAGATGGGGGCGAATGGCGAGCCGGCCCGGGCGCTGTCGGAGTCCTGGCGGGCGGGTTTCGATATGCAGTGGGAGATCGACTTGTTCGGGCGTCTGGCGCGTTTGCAGCAGGCGGCCCAGGCGCGTGCCGATGCGGCGCAGGCCGAGTTGTCGCTGATGCGTTTGAGTATTGCGTCGGAGGTGGCGCGAACGTATTTCGAGGCCCAGGGTTTGCGGCGCCAGCTTGAGGTGACGCGCCAGGAGCTTGCCAATTGGCAGGAGACTGTGCGCCTGACGGATGCGATGGTGCGTGCCGGCAGCGGGTTGCCTGAGGATCTGGAGAACGCCCAGAGTCAGCGCTTGCGCAGCGAGGCAGCGTTGGCGCCGCTGACGGCCGCGTTGCAGCAGGCGCATTACCGGCTGGATGTGTTGTCGGGTAAGCCGCCGGGCCAGGGTTTGGCGGTGCCGGGCGAGCGTGGCGCGGGGTTTGTGGTGCGGCAGTTGCCGTTAGGGGATGTGGATGCCCTGGTGCGCCAGCGTCCGGATGTGGTGCGTGCGGAGCGCCAGTTGGCGGCCAGTGTGGAGGATGTGGGGGCGGCAACGGCGGAGTTGTATCCCCGGCTGGATTTGGGCGGTTTTATTGGTTTTTTTGCGTTGCGTGATGGGGATTTGGGGAGCGCGTCGCGGGCGTTCCAGGTGGCGCCGGGGTTGAGTTGGCCGGCGTTTCGTTTGGGTAATGCACGCGCCCGGTTGCGGGGGGCGGAGGCGGTGTCCGAGGGGGCCTTGGCGCGTTATGAGCAGGCTTTGTTGCAGGCGCAGGAGGAGGTTGAGAATGCGGTGACGCATTTGTCTGAGAATCAGCGCCGGATGGCGGCGCTGTTGCAGTCGGCGCGGCATGCGCAGGCGGCTTTCGATATTGCGGATAAGCGTTATCGCGCGGGGGCGGGGGCGTATTTGGCGGTGCTGGAGAATCAGCGGGCGTTGTTTCAGGCCCGGCAGGCGATTGCTGAGGCGGAGACTGCGTCTTATGTGGATGCGGTGGCGGTGTATAAGGCGTTGGGCTGGGGGACGGGGGAGGTGTTGT